>JBJTXG010000139.1:0-9303 GCA_046082125.1 Ferruginibacter sp.
AGACGTCCGTTTCGGAACGACGATACACAAACTGAAACCACATATTTGCCCGAGTTGGGTGCAATACCCGAGATGATACCTGTTTGCGGGTTGATACTGGCCTGTGGTCCCAATGGTTGGTTTCCGCTGAAACCTCCTACATAGTTGAGTGATCCGTACGGAGGAATACTTGGTGTGATGTTTTGCGCATTTTGAGCGGCGCCGCCATTGTATGCGTTACATAAGCTGTATACGAGCTGGTCGCCATCCGGATCAGTAGCACTGAAATCCAAGGTAAACTCCTTATTGAAACAAACAACCGATATGGCTTTTTCGAAGCGCGGGCTATTGTCAACAAGCGTTGTTCCTAACGCATTATTACCTGGTATGACCGAAGCATAGGTAGCACCGGCGCCATTGGTTCCGTTATCAATATTGTTGATGTTATCAATGCGGCAACAAGTTTGATAGGCTGCGGTGTAACCGAGGTTATTATTATTTAGCGTAACCACAAACGGATAATAACCGGCGGTGTAATTCAACGCAGGCTGATTGGAAATACAAAGTGGCACGTTGATCAGCGGGAGTGTCTCCACGCGATTGAGATTTACATCGATTGTAGGGAGCGTGCCCGACCCGCCATATGGTTCATTATTGTCATTGTTGTAGATACCGATGCGGACAACCGGAGGCATGTCGGCACAGTTGAAACAATTCTCATCCCGAAACAAAATCAGGGTGATGCGGTAGGTTTTGGTTGTGGCTGTGCTGGAGATCAGGTCATAAATCATTTCACCACCGGTAATATGCTTCGCCTGAAGAACCGGGATGCTGGCTAAAAACAGAACAATAAAAGAAAAAAATCGTTTCATTGGGGCTGTTGAACTACTAACAACGAAGGTACTTAATTTGTTTCACCATACCGAGGGACGATCGACAAGGTTCTCATAAAATGTTGAATCACCTCCACTGTCATTTCAGGTTGTTCCAACATGGCCATATGCCCGGTTCCCGGCAAAACACCCCATTCAGTTACCATCGCCCGCCCGCACAGCGTCAAACTTTCTTGCAGGGGTATGATCTCATCCTGTTCTCCAGCGACTAACAACAAGGGGATTTTCGATCCATTCAACCAGCCAGCATAATCCGTTCGCCGGCACATCGCGGCCTGATAGGCAATGAGGGTGTCGGCCTCAATTCGGCTATTTTCGGCAATCAAGGATGCAACCATCGGATCTGATCGGTATTGCGGAGCAAATAAGGTAGGTATACTCGTTTTCAGATAAGCCAACGTGCCGTGCTGCTGTATGAAGGCTATCGCCTTTACTCTGTTTTGTTTTCGCACATTCGAGTCGGCATAGGCAGTTGAACAAAAAAGCCCCATGCCTTGCAGATGCTGTTGATACCGATCAGCAAAAGAAAGGGCAATGTAGCCGCCCATACTATGGCCAATCATGGTTACTCGGTCAATTTGTTCATATGAAAGAATGGCATGAATGGATTCGGCATGTTGCTCAAGGGTCCAGTCGGTTGGTATGGAAGCCAATGATTCGCTTGTGCCGGCTAAATCAGGAACAATTACCTGAAACTGGCTACTGAGTGCAATGGCTGTTTTGTTCCACACGGAACCCGACATTCCAAATCCGTGCAATAACACAAGCGGCTTACCAGATCCAAAAACACGATAATGAATCGTACAGCCGCCATGAACGATTTGTTTCATGAGGAAGCAGATTCTACAGAACGACTTAATAACCAGCTGCGGATTGCCATCAGCGCTACCCATGGTAAAATGGCGGGATGCAAGGTTTGTGGCAAAAAGAACCAGCAAGCAATCACGAATACCATCAGGCAGGAGAGAACGAAGAAATACCTGCGTGCGAATACAGTTTGTTTGAATAGTAAATAGCAAGAAAGTAGATGGGTTGGCAATGCCCAGCAGAGGTTATAATTGTTTTTGGTCATGGTGTGATCCGTGGCGGTCCAAGCCAATAAAATAATCCATCCCAGGATGGCGGTGATTGAAAATATCAACAGATCTATGCCTCGTGTGACTGTAGTTGATTTTTTTGTTGGAATGGATGTGAGTACCAGGAGTCCAATCGCAACGAGGCTTATGACGAACAATGGTGAAAAAAAAGAGGAGGTTGTTGTTTTTTCGGGCGCCTCGTATAAGGTGGCTTTTTGTACGATGGATTGATGGTTGTCTATACGATCGACGGCCTGTAAGAGATTATCCGGCAGAAACTGCTGTTCAGCGAGGGTCATAACCCGATCGGTTTTGGCACCCAGTAACAAGTCGATGCCCAGCATGCTCCACGGGTGATCACCTTTTTTTAAATATTCGTGTATGGCTTGCCGGTAGGTTGTATTCGCCGGCATGGTTGGTATCGAGCGAGTATCGATCAGGCCGTATTGTAGGAGAATATCACGCAAACGCGTTGTGCAGTTGTCTAGAAAAAAATCGTACAGGTAAAATCGGTTTTCGGGTTTGCTGTTTTCGATGAGGGCATTGACCAGGTTTATTTTTTGAGGCGCCGGTAATAAGAGGACTTGTTCTACAACAGAACGGCTCATGTATTGATAGTCGAGTATGAACCCGGTTGTCTCCTGAATACTCAGGTAGTAGTTTAGTTTTCCCTGTACAAATTTGAGGTAGAAATCAGGGTCGCTGAAATCAAACGTGCCGTAATTTAAAACCATATCGGCCATACGGTTGCTGTCGGTTACGCGGATGGCACTGTGCCCAAAAATTGAGTATAATTCACTGCCCGGACTACAGGTAATCAGCGAAACCCGAATGCGGGAACTGTCTTGTGCACTGGATGAAACAGGAAACATGACCCAAAAAAACATCCACGCCAATACGACTAAATAGATACGAACAAACATGTTACCGGCTATAGTTAGGGGCCTCTTTGGTGATGAAAATATCATGCGCGTGACTCTCCCGCATACCTGATGGGGTGATACGGATAAAACGGGCTTTTTGTAATGCCTGAATGGTTGAAGCACCGCAGTAGCCCATGCCGGCTCTCAGCCCGCCGGTGAACTGGTGAACCACTTCTTTAAGATTTCCTTTGAATGGAACACGGCCTTCGATACCCTCCGGTACATATTTCTTCACATCGGCATCGCTCTCCTGAAAATAACGATCGCTGCTTCCCTGAGCCATGGCACCTAATGAGCCCATACCCCGGTATTGTTTGAATTTTCGTCCTTCATAAATGATGGTCTCGCCCGGACTTTCCTCCGTTCCGGCAAAAACATTACCCATCATCACACAGGAGGCGCCGGCCGCGAGGGCCTTTACCATGTCGCCGGTATAGCGAATGCCACCATCACTGATAATGCCGATATGTTTATGCTTTCGCAAGGCCTGTGCAACCGATTGAACGGCGGTGATTTGCGGAACACCGGTGCCGGCTACTATGCGGGTGGTGCAAATAGAACCCGGACCAATTCCCACTTTAATGGCCGATGCGCCTGCTTTGACCAGGGCTAGGGCGCCTTCACCCGTAGCCACATTTCCGGCAATAACTGGAAGGGTGGGGCATTTTTTTCGAATCTGACGGAGGGCATTAATCACCCCCTTGGTATGACCGTGTGCACTATCGAGGCAAATGATATCTACACCCTCCCGATGCAGGGCCAGCACTCGTTCCAAGTAATCATGGGTGATGCCGATACCAGCGCCAACCAAAAGGCGTCCGTATTGATCTTTTACGGCGGCGGGGTGACTTTTTAATTTCAAGATATCACCAAAGGTGATCAGTCCGGTAAGTTTCCCGCTTCGGTTTACAACCGGTAATTTTTCAACTTTATTTTTTTGAAAGAGTCGTTCTGCTTTTTTCAGGTCGGTTCCTTCCGGTGCAGTGATCAGGTTGTCTTTGGTCATGATGGATGACACTTTCTCCGCAGGATTGCCAACAAACCGCAAATCGCGGTTCGTTACGATACCCACCAGCCGATGTTGTTCATCAACTATGGGGATGCCCCCAATTTTGTTTTGAAACATCAAACGTTGTGCATCACCGATAGTAGCGTTTGGACGCAGGGTCACCGGATCCATGATGATACCGCTTTCACTTCGTTTAACTTTTCGCACCTGTTCCGCCTGCTGTTGGATGCTCATATTTTTATGTAAAATACCCAGACCACCTTCACGGGCTAGTGCAATCGCGAGAGCGGCCTCCGTTACGGTGTCCATCGCGGCACTCAGCATCGGAATATTGAGGCAAAGCTGGTCAGTCAGCTGACTGGAAATGGATACATCTTTTGGAAGGACTTCCGAGTAGGCGGGGACGAGTAAAACGTCATCAAATGTCAACCCTTCTAAAATAGTGGGTGGTTTGCGAGCGATCTGTTTCAACGTAGTTGCCATGCACAAAATTACGGCAAAACCGATGATGTATGTCAGTTGGTTGTACTTTAGGTCCATTTTGCCCGGAAGCGCCCCCCAGGCAGGGAATCAATGGCCCCTTTCATTTCAAGCGATAACAATAGCTGTTGAAGATTGCCAAATGACCTCGTTGAGCGTGCAAACAGGATGTCACGATGGATCATAGGTTCGACTCGAATCATTTCGAATAGAACGGATTCTTCTTCGCTCAGGGTGTCAAAGAGCGACAATTGTCTGTTTATTTTCGGAGGCTGGTCGCGGCTCCAGCCCATGGATTCAAGCAGGTCTTTACCCGAAGTGATGAGCTCGGCTTTTCGCTGACGCAGTAATTGATGACAGCCTTTGCTGTTTTTATCATAGAGGTTACCCGGAAAAGCAAACACATCGCGATGATACCCAAAGGCATAATGGGCGGTAATCATGGAGCCGCCTTTTTCGCCGGTTTCGATCACTACCAGCGCTTGACTGATGCCGGCTGTTATTCGGTTTCGGGCTGGAAAATTGGGTTTGTCGGGTTTTGTGCCGGAAATAAAATCAGTGATTAAAGCACCTTGCTCTACGATGCGCCTGGCCAGTGAGACATTGTTGCCGGGGTAGACCCGATCGATGCCGTGACCCAATACCGCCACGGTGTCTAAGCCTGCTTGTAGCGCGGCCTGATGGGCAATACTGTCAATACCATCAGCTAGCCCACTCACAATGCGTACATCATAGGGTGCCAGTTCTTGAATCAGTGATTCACAAATCGTTCGTCCGTAAGTGCTGTGTTGCCGTGTTCCGACAATGGAGACACATCGGTTGTGCAAACTCGCGGTTTTTCCTTTCAGATAGAGTAGGGTGGGTGCGTCTGCACAATCATGCAGCGTGTCCGGATAATCCGGCGACTCCATGAACAACAGGGTCACATTATTTTTTACAACAAAATCCAGTTCCTGATCACAGCGTTTCCATTGGTTAAATGATTTGATGGCATTTGCCCGAATGCTACCGATACCTTCGATCCGTTCGAGGTCTTTCCGGGAAGTGTTGAAAATGCTGGAGGCCTCTTTAAAATGATTCAACAACAGTCGTGCATGAATGGGGCCGATTTGTGGTACTTGGGTGAGTGCAATTCGGTAAACCCGTTCATCAGTTGTCATGTTGGCCAAAAATACATGCCAACTTACTCAATCACTGGTTTAATTTCCGCTCGACGATTGCGTTTTTTCCCCTCGGCTGTTTCGTTCTCAGCAATGGGTGTTGAGTCGGAAAAGCCGGTAGTTTCTATTTGAATATGGCTCAAACCATGTTGTTTGAGGTATTCAGCTACCTGGTTTGCCCGGTTTTCACTCAATGGTTGATTGATGTTATTATTTCCGGAGTTGTCGGTGTGACCTTCGATCCGTATACTGCGGATATTATTTGTCAGCACTCGTTGAATGAATTGATTCAATATTTTCTTTGAGGCTGCAGACAGGTTGTAGCTGTTCACATCAAAACAGACCATCCAATCATCCGCCTCTGGGTTGGTTTTTTGTTGTTTTTTCTTTTGCATACCTGTTTTTAGTTTGAAGACGGCTGTATCTGTACAGGCATGTTCATTGGTTGTGATCAAAAGAACACGTTCGTATAGACTGTCACTCATTGGAATGGTCAGCATCTGACTGCTGTCTTTGAATATGGTAAGTAGGCTGTCATTGGCCAACATCCATGTTCTCTTTTGACATTGACCATTTTTATAAATACTCACATCATTCAGAGTTAATGTAGGACTGTCTTGATTTGTCGTTATGGGTTTTATGTTAGCATCGACGGAACTGACTAGTACTTTTGTGAAAGCCGTGTCTGAACAGGCCTTGGACTCATTGATAACTAATCGTACATAATACTGGCCGGCCTTTTTTTTCCTGAATGATAATGCTTCATCACGGTAAACTTCTAGGTTGTCTTTATCGGGGTCGATGATATCCCAGCGAAAGCTTTGATTCAGCGGAGATTCATGTTCGTTTTTCAAAAGGGTTTCACCGGGGGTACAAACTGTGTATTGGTCTTGCAGAATAGCCGATGGGAAGTCGCATTCGGAGATGGTAATGATCAGGTCTTTTTGTGTTTCATTGAGGAATTGGCCGTTTCGGTAAGATCGTACAGCCACATTGATCAAGTATCGGCCAGATTCGGGAGAAAGGCCGGAGATTTCGCCGTTTTTTGCGTCAATCGTACTTTTAAGGCCGAGTGGATGGTCAAATGGAAACGCCGCTTTGTGGTTGATGAGGGTATGTTGAATGCGTCGGTTTGGATGTGCCCCGGGATAGTAGCCAAGATTTTCACTGCTGTTTGCAAAAGCATATACCAATGAGTCTCCGTCTGGATCGGTGGCTCCTATGCGAAGTTTGAATTTATTATCTCTACAAATCAAGGCGATCTCATTATCGAAAACAGGACTGTTGTCTAAAATGGGGCCATGATCTTGCAACACGCCCGGTATGATTGTATGATAGGCAAACCCGGAATATTTTTCCAGATTGCTGATTCCAAATACACGGCAGCAAGCGGTGTGCAGAATGAGGTAGCCATGTTTGTTTTTGGGAAGCTGTACCGTTGTTTGATATTCATAAGCCATGAAATAAATACCGGGGTCATTCACCAAGCAGCGTGGTTTATCCTGAAGTCCGGCAACAGATCTGCTTGTCAGGAAGCATTTGAGCCGAAGCGATTTACTGGCAATGTCAGCTTCTTTCACAGCGTCCATTTCAATGATGTTGATATCCAGTTCATCCCCAAGCGTCATGCAATTTCTGCAACCCTCATCTC
The DNA here is from genome assembly GCA_046082125.1 of Ferruginibacter sp. Taxonomy (GTDB): domain Bacteria; phylum Bacteroidota; class Bacteroidia; order Chitinophagales; family Chitinophagaceae; genus Ferruginibacter. Next base: position 7,172 of record JBJTXG010000139.1, read on the forward strand.
GTATCAGTCGGACCGTAAGCTGGTAAATAATTTTTTTTTCTGAGATCTCTTTGATCGCATAATTGATTTCCCCGCCGATAATATGATCGGCCTGAGCATGTTTTGAAAAAATAAAAAGAGAGATGATGCTGAGTAGTGTATATATTAATTTCATAGGGTACTAAACTACCCGTCTAAATCAAAAAGAAATGACAATAAAAAAACAAATGAATGTTAATAGCGGAATACTGTTACTGAATCACAATCTCTGTTCGCCGGTTGAGTGCTTTCCCCTCTTCGGTGTCATTGGAAGAAACCGGTTTGGTGTCTCCCCAGCCTTTGCTTGTCATCCGACGGGTATCGATACCTTGTCGGGAGAGGTATTCGAACACCGCGTTAGCCCGTTGTTTGCTTAATAAAAGATTATCTGTTGTTTTGCCAACGTTATCCGTGTGACCATTGATTTGTATGCGCACATTCGGATTTTCAATCAGGAGTGCCGCAAGGACATCCAGCTCCGCAAAAGATCGGACATCGAGTTCGGCCAGCGAGGTTTTGAAATAGACCGTGTTGAGATTGAACGAAGCGCCTTTCTCAAGTGGAAGCAATTGGATGTTCACTTGATAGATGGTGTCTTTATTACCCGCTGGAAATTGAAATGGCTGGGAGTAGGGTAGGAATCCTTTTCGCTTTACAAAAAATCCATACGCACCGCCTTCTGGCAGCGTGATCAGGAATTGGCCGTTTTCGTCGGTCTGCACAACCAGGGAGTCGGCTTTCTGTTGCAGGTTCATCAGTTTGACCTGGCTGGGCAACCCGCTTCCGTTCCGTTGATCTGTCACACGTCCTTCAATCCAGGTTGTTCGGGCGGCTTGAATATCATCGCGTAACGAGAATCGGTAGATATTCAGGTCATTGGATTGGCGCAAACGATCGCTGGCGAAATAAGCGGTTTTCCCGTCCGCAGCAACCATCAGCGATCCCTCTTCATTAATCGTATTATATGGGAAACCCAAATTGAAGGCCTCCTGCCAATGGCCTATACTATCGCGGCGACTGAGAAATAAATCCGAGGAGCCATAGCCGGGTTTTCCATCACTGATAAAATACAGGGTTCGATTGTCGGGGTGAATATATGGACATGATTCATCTCCGGATGTATTGATTGTTGGTCCCGCATTTTCAGGTTCTGACCATTTTCCATTTGATTGACGGTGTGACAACCAAATATCTCGTTTGCCAAAGCCACCTGGTCGGTCGCTTGAGAAATAGAGTGTTTGTTTGTCGGCAGCCAACGTTGGTCCAGAGTCCCAATCGGGACTGTTCACCTCTTCCAACGAAACGGCTTCGGTCCAGCTGCCGTCTTTTTTCTGGTAAGAGATATAGAGATCGCAACGTCCCATGCCTTCGGGGTAATTACAACCGGTGAAAATAAGCCAGTTGCCATCCTGAGATAGGCACTGTGCGCCCTCATTCAAGGTTGTGTTTATTTTACCGGAAACCGGTTGGGCGGGTTGCCATACATTGTCTATGCATTGACTTTCATAGAAATCCTCATCCATATTCACTCGTCGTGTGAATATCATTTTTTTTCCGTCGATGGAGAAACTGGGGTAATATTCCTGGTGACTCGAATTGATGCCTTCGCCAAGATCTTCAATCACTACAGGGCCACCGGCCAGTGGATGATCTTTCGCGTATTGCACCGCAAACTGCATTTGTTTTTTGAATACAGCGGCCGAGCGAAGTGTTTGCTGATTCAAGGATGGCTGTTGGAGGTATTTTCCCACCAGGTCGAAGGCCTTTTGAAAAGAGCCGATACCAGCCAGCGAAATGGCATACGGAAAAATATAGGCCGACGCATAGATACTATCCAATGCATATGCTTTTTCAAATACCTCCACGGAAGCCGGATAGTTTTTTAATTCGGCGAGCAGGTTTGATTTGGTCAGATGGGCTTCAATGAAGTTGGGGTCACCTGCTATACAATCTTCGACTATTTTTAAAGATTCGTTGAAAAAACCTTCGTAGGCTTTTTGTACACCTTGTTCATATTTTAACCTCAGTTTTTTTTTGATGTTGTCGGGATTGTACCACTGGGCAGTCGCTGAAACGCTCAGGAAGCAAAGTAACATGAGCAAGAGGGGGACGTG
>JBJTXG010000140.1:0-2202 GCA_046082125.1 Ferruginibacter sp.
GTCCAATCAACCAGCCGCTCTATACAAGGGAAACCAAATGTGGTATTGGTTATTTGTGAAAGCTTGAGCATGTATAAAACCAGCATGGCGCCCAATCCGCTGGCAACAACCCCGTTTCTCGCACAAGTGGCAAAAGAAGGCGTTTTTTTTGATCGATGCTTTTCCACTTCTTTTGGTACGGCCCGATCACTTTTTGGTACCATTTCCGGTGTGCCTGATGTACAATTGGGCAAGTTTGCCACACGGGATCCGGCTTCGGTTCACCAACAGAGCGTTATCAACAGTTGGACCGGGTACAGCAAACATTATTTCATAGGCGGCCGCAGTACATTCAATAACTTCCGAGGGGTTGTATCGAATGTCAACAATATCAAATTTCATGAGGAAGGGTCTTTTACCGCTCCCAAAACCAATGTTTGGGGAATCAGCGACAAGGATCTCTTTTTAGAGGCCAACAACGTATTTACAAAACAAACGGATCCGTTTTTTGCGATTATACAAACCTCCGGCAATCACCGGCCTTTTCAGATACCGGCTACCGAGCGAACGTTTGTGCGGAAAGTGATACCGGAAGACTCTTTACGTCGGTATGGGTTTGAATCACAAGATGAGTTTGATGCCTTTCACTACATGGATTACTGCATTCAGTCATTCATGGAAACGGCAGCTAAAGAACCCTATTTTCAGAATACGCTTTTTGTGTTTGTTGGTGATCACGGAGTAGCGGGTGATGCCCATTTCGCCTATCCCTTGGCGTGGACGGAAAAGCGATTGACTGAAGAACACATTCCATTCATATTGTATTCGCCTCGCTGGCTAAAACCTCAAGTCAGACACGAAGCCGTTTCACATATCGATGTCATACCTACCATTGCCGGATTACTGTCCTTTGATTACACGAATACCTCGCTCGGAAGAGACGCCTTGGATCCATCCAAGAAACAAAACATGGCATTTATTATGTATCATGCTCCCGGATGGGTTGGCGTGGTCGACGACCATTATTTTTATCGGAAGAATATTCACATGGATACCGAAGAGCTGGTATCCGTAAAACATAACGGAACCATTACCGGCAATACCCGGGATTCCTTATGTGCCTATTATTCACAATGGACGTCGGCGTACTATGAAACGTCGAAATGGCTTTTATTCAACAACAGAAAATAACTGTCCCTTCGTTCGTTGAGCAATCAGGATAAGTCGATCGGAGGTTTCAGCATCAAATGCATCCAGGGCATAATTTCCAAATGAGGTTAGGATGGTCATTCCAGCATTCGTCAGCAGTCGTTCAAAATGGCCATAATCCAATACAGAAACCCGCTCCATAAATTGGTGTGTTTCGTTGCGCGGGGTATCAATAACCTGAATATGCTTGTAAATAAAATGTTCGTCGGCCTTTCGTTCCATGATAAATTGGATGCCGTTGTATTCAGCGGTGGAGTGGGGTACTAATTGCTCGATGGCGCGAACCACATTCAGGTAGTCGATGACCAGGATGCCTCTGTTGACCAGTCCGGAACTGATTGCCCGCATCGCCCTCTCATTTTCTGCTGGTCGGTCAAAATAGCCGAAACTGGTAAAAAAATTGAAAATATAATCAAAGTACCGAGTTCGGAAAATATTGCGCATGTCGTGCACATAAAAATGCAGGTTCTCCGATTCAGACTGAGTCGCCAATCGAATACTTTCTGGACTCAGGTCGATACCGGTTACATCATATCCCTTGGATGCCAACTCAATGGCATGTCTGCCCGAACCACAGGCCAAATCCAATATGCGTGCCTCGCCGGGAGGCGATAAGTAAGCCAGCAAACGATGAATGAAAGCCGATGCTTCTGCCGTATTTCGGTTTTGGTACAGGGTGTGATAATAGGATGTGTTGAACCAGTCGCTGAACCATTCATCTTTCATCATACAAAGGTATAACTTCATCCAACAGCCTGTAACATGCTTCATTCGGGAATACAAACAGTGAGGTTTCGGGTCGCCTCTATAAAACACAATTAGCTTGTTTAGGCAATGATAAACGGTTGACCATCATCACCCTGAACTCAGGGTAGTTCCGTATATTTGCGGAGCTAAAAAATGAAAAATGTCGCTGATTAAAAGCATTTCGGGCATTCGCGGTACCATTGGTGGACAAACGGGCATTAACCTGACTCCGCTTGATGTCGTGCGATTCACCGCGGCTTATGGAAC
>JBJTXG010000141.1:0-4855 GCA_046082125.1 Ferruginibacter sp.
GGGGGGGGGGGGGGGGGGGGAAAAGGGGAGAGGCACATGGATTCCTGGATTTGATGAAGTCAAGCAAAAAGCCATGCAGGCCGGAGCTATGGGTGGCGGCATAACAGGCAGTGGTCCCAGTGTATTTATGTTCTGTAAAGACCTAGAAACTGCTCAAAAGGTATCTTTAGAAATGCAATCAGTTTTTGACAACATCCTGTTGGAATGTAAATCCTATGTAACACGACCCGCTCAAAAAGGTATTGAAATATTGGAATTAAAATAAGCATGCCATCCATGAAATATTACAGTACCAACAGAAAATCTGACGTCGTAAGTTTCAGGGAAGCCGCCATTGAGGGGTTAGCTCCTGATGGTGGGTTGTATTTTCCAGAAAACATACCCCTACACGACAATCATTTTTTTGATGAATTGAAAATAAAATCAACGGCCGAAATCGCTTTTCGTATACTAATGCCCTATGTTGGTGATTGTATGAAAGAAGTAGAGCTGTTTGACCTTGTTGAACAAGCATTTGATTTTTCCATTCCCTTGAAGGAAGTTCAAAAAGACCAGTTTGTTCTGGAATTGTTTCATGGTAACACACTTGCTTTTAAGGATGTAGGAGCAAGATTCATGAGTCGTTGTTTGGGCCATTTTGTGAGGGACAAAGACAGGAAAATGACGGTTTTGGTTGCCACTTCAGGTGATACCGGAGGTGCGGTTGCTGATGGCTTTTATGGCGTTGAAGGAGTGGATGTGGTCATACTATTTCCCTCAGGAAAAGTAAGTGCGGTGCAAGAAAAACAACTGACCGCGATGGGAGGAAATATTCATGCGATTGAAATTGAAGGTGATTTTGATGATTGTCAGCGATTGGTCAAACAGGCGTTTTCTGACACATCGTTGAGAAAAAAAATATTTTTAACGTCTGCCAATTCGATCAATGTGGCAAGATGGATTCCCCAGCAACTATTCTATTTCATGCTTTGGAAGCAATGGCCCAATGAAGCTGAATTACCAGTTGTAGCTGTACCGAGTGGCAACTTCGGAAATATTTGTGCCGGGTTGCTTGCAAAAAAATCAGGCCTGCCAATAAAGAAATTCATCGCGGCATGCAACCAGAATGACGTTGTACCTCGGTTCCTGGAAAATGGACAATATGAAACCAAAAACACGATACATACCATCTCCAACGCGATGGACGTGGGCTCCCCAAGTAATTTCGTTCGTATGATGGAATTGTATAACAACGATCTGGTTGCGTTGAAAAATGACCTTGTTGCCTATCGTTACACAGATGTACAAACCGAAAAGAAAATGCTTGACACCTATTCCGCATTCAACTACCTGCTCGATCCTCACGGAGCTGTAGGTTTACTGGCTTTGCAGACCTATCAACACCATCAATCAAAAGCGCCCGGTGTATTTGCCGCAACGGCACATCCTATTAAATTTTTTGATACAGTAGAACGGGTAGTGGGCTTCAAACCGGATCTTCCTGTTTCCATTTCAAAACTTATGCAGAAAGATTCTCTTTCATTGCGTATGCCGGCAGATTATTCATTATTCAAAGACTATCTGTCACAAAAAAAGTTTATGAGTATAGAAGGCTGAAGTCAATTGAAAATAAAATCTCATTTACTGATTTGTCAGTCTCCTGCGATTGCAGGATGGAGACAATTTGTGTTTCGGAGAAGTTTTTTCTTTTCAAGTTTAAGCCATTTAATTTAGAGAATTTTCTCTAAACCCAAGTACTTAAAATATGGGGGACCTTACAACTTGATCTCACCTTATTTGCAGTATTGTTTCAAATAATCAGCCGCTTGCTGATTGCCGAAATCACTGGATGTTTTGAAATCGGCGCAGCCTTTTGCATATTGTTTGAGTACAATATAATTCATGCCGCGATTGAGATATGCATACTGGTCTTTGGCGTCCAACTCAATCACTTTTGAATAATCCAACACGGCTGCTTCATACTCTTTCTGCATGCCCTTCACAACGCCCCGGTAAAAGTATGCATCAATATCTGCTGGATTAATACTGATGGCTTTGGTGAAATCCAACACGGCGCCATTTAAATCATTAGACAGTTTTTTTGCCTCACCACGATTAAAATACGAATTCCCGTCGGTCGGGCTTAATTCGATGGCTTTTGTATAGTCGGCAATGGCTCCGCTGTAATCAGTTAGCTTTTTCTTCATCATGCCCCGATAATAAAAAGCGTCCGGATCTGTTGGATTTAGCTTAATGGCCTTATTTAAATCGGATTGAGCTCCGGTAATATCATTATCCAACTGTTTTCGATGCCCTCTGAACGCATATGCTTTTGCATAGGCTGTATCCAGCGATATCGATTTGTCGTAATCGGCTAGGGCGCCGGTGAAGTCCTGCAAACTTTCTTTGGTAATGGCTCGATTGAAATAGCATTTGACATACTGGGGATTCAAGGAAAGGGCTGTATTATAATCGGCAAGAGCGCCGGTATAGTCTTTACTTGAATGCTTAATCATCGCCCGATTATTGTAACTGGTAGCAAATTGCGGATTAACCTCAATGGCTTTGTTGTAATCATAGAGCGCTCCTGTATAATCTTTTTTGGACACTTTGAGAACGCCTCGATCGTTCCAATATTCGTGGTTTTTGGGATTGAGTTCAATCGCCTTTGTATAATCAGCCAGGGCTCCAATGTCGTCTTTTAGTTTTTCTTTGACATTCCCTCGTTCGAAAAATGCTTTGTCATAAGTTCCCAAAAGAGAAATCGCCTTGTTGTAATCATTCATTGCGTTCGTGTAATTGTTCAGATTGCTATAGCAGTTTCCTCGAAAAAGAAAGGCTTCATAATCAGTCGGTGATAGCTCGATAAATTTCGTAAAATCCAATATCGCATCGTTATATTTTTTCAGGTTTTCGTTGGCTATGCCACGATTAAAGATGGCGTTTTTGAATTGTGGATTAATAGAAAGTGTTTTGTCAAAGTCTGACAAGGCGCCGAGATAATCTTTGATTCTGTTTTTGATTACCCCTCTATAGTTGAAGGCATCAGCATAGTTTTTATCTATTTCAGTTGCTCTTGTGTAATCCGCAATGGCCCCAATATTGTTATTCAACTTTTCCTTTGCGATTCCCCGATTGTAATAGACAACAGCGGAGAGTGGGTTGTAGGAGAGGGCTTTTTCAAAATCGTCCAGGGCGCCAAAGTAATCTTGTATATTCGATTTTGCAATGCCCCGACGGTTGTAGGCTTCAAAATCGCCTGCATTGATTTCGATGGCTTTCGTGTAGTCGGCAATAGCTCCTACATAATCTCTGGTATTTTCTTTTGAGAGGGCCCGGTTGTAATAGGCATTGCGGTCTTTTGGAATCAATGCAATGTATCTTGTATAATCGATAATGGCGCCCGCATGGTCTTGATTGTTCGCTTTATTATATGCCGTTTTGAAAATTTCCTGGGCTGTTTGTGCCTTTACGATTGCTGTCGAACATAAGATGATTGATAAAAAGAGGTATTTCATAATCTCAATAATTTGATTGCTTAGATGGCTTACAACAAGATAATTCAATTTTTTGAGCGGTAACCCAGGGTGCTGGATATTTTCCGGGAAAAACCGCTGAAAGAAATCGTTTTTTTCACTTGTATTCACCCTGAGTCGGGTTGGATATTTGTTGTATGAATGCCTCACATCCACAAGAAAATATTTGGGTCTTACAAATTGAAACGGCCGCTTGTGTTCCTTCGTATGATAGCCTAGATCCTATTTGGAAAGAATGGTGGTGTCGGAAAATGATTAATCGAAAAGGGGAGCAGGGCTTTTGTCCGTCCGCTACCTATGCGGCAGAAGCGGGACTACATCCCGAGTTTTCGAAAATCATCTGTATTGGATTGAAGCCTCTTCTTGATGATTTTCCCGGTGTCCATCAGGGGACTATGATCTTTTATGACACCCAGGAAGATCAGCTATTACGATGCTTTTTCCGGGCGGTTGATCAGATTCAATTATTGCCGATTGTTTTTGCCGGTCACCATGTTCGTGACTTTGACCTTCCATTTCTCTATCGACGGGCGATGGTCAATAATATAACTGTTTCAGGGAGTCTGGATTTTAGGGAGAAGAAGCCCTGGGAATGGCGGGTGCTCGACACGATGCTTCTGTGGAAGCTGAATGACCCGAAGCACCCCATTCCTTTTGACGTGCTGTCGGCCTTGTTTGGCATTACGCCTATCAGAAAGTCATTGGAAGGAACAATGATCGGAGGCTTGTACTGGGAAACGGATGTTTTAAAACATGCGATGAATCGCGTAGAAATCATAGGCCATTGTGAACATAAACTGGATCAAGTCAGTGCCTTAATCCGGCGTATGATGTCGAAACGAGAAACAAGTTCAACTTTTGTGTGAGGCTCGAGGTAAGTATTATGGGACTTTCTTTACAAACATAAGATAGACCGGTAGGTGATCACTGTATCCGTAGTTATATACGGTACCATCCCAGGTACGTTTGGTATAACCGCGCCATTTACCTTTTTTTTCTATAAGGAATTCGCGGTTGAATAAAACCTGTTTGCGGTAAAAGTAGCCAGATTGACTCTTGTCGAGCCAAGTGCCGGAGCATAGAATTTGATCAAAGAGTCCCCAAGCGTCCTGGTAAGGAGAAGTGCCATGACCCTGCTGATACATATCGTACCAGGGATTAAAAAGTTCGGTTGGTTTGACCTGTTTGATGTTCCCCTTGGCATTTAATACGTTGGTGATGCTAGGGCTGATTGGATCGTCGTTCAGGTCGCCCATCAAGATAATTTTTGCCAATGGGTTGATGGCCATTATAGAATCGATGCGGATTTTGGCAGTATTGGCAGCGGCGGCTCTGGCGGG
>JBJTXG010000142.1:0-4136 GCA_046082125.1 Ferruginibacter sp.
TGTTCGTCGTCCGGTCGTCGGGTATTGAGTTCCACACGAGCTACGGCTGCAATACTGGCAAGGGCTTCTCCCCGAAACCCCATGGTTCGGATACGAAACAAATCATCTACATGACGAATCTTGGAGGTGGCATGCCGTTCAAAGGCTAAACGGGCATCCGCCGCACTCATCCCTTTTCCGTTATCGGTTACCTGGATCAGGCTTTTGCCCGCATCCTCAATAATCAGTGAAATATGATCAGCACCCGCATCCACGGCATTTTCAAGCAATTCCTTGACGGCACTGGCCGGACGCTGAATGACCTCCCCTGCCGCAATCTGATTCGCAATATTCTCCGGAAGTCGTTGTATGATATCTCTCAAAATCCTTGTAATTTGTTCTCAAATTTATGAAATCCCCATCACTCCCCTTCGGCAGACTCCAGTCTATTTTCCTTGCTTTGTTCGTTTTTTTGTCTTCGTATGCATCCGCACAGGATATTGCTTCTCGTTGGTCCGACAGTGTATACGCATCCCTCACTCCTCGGGAACGCATTGCACAATTGATTGTTGCCCGCTTGTCGACCTATGACGGCAAATCAAAAACCAGTAAATCCTATTTTGACCGGGTGCTGAAACTCGTTAAAGACCATAACATCGGAGGTGTGTGTGTATTTCAAGGTTCACCAGAATACCAGGCTAATCAGTTCAGTCAACTGAAAGCCGCAGCCAAAACCCCCTTATTGTTCTCCATTGATGCCGAATGGGGCGTAGGCATGCGTCTCATAGACAGTGTTTTACCGTTGCCCAAGCAAATGATGCTGGGCGCTATGCGCGACTCATCTATCGTATATACGTATGGTAAAGTAGTTGCCGAGCAATGTAAACGACTGGGCATTCATATGAACTATGCGCCCGTGGTAGATGTAAATAACAATCCCAATAATCCGGTCATCAACGACCGCAGCTTTGGTGAAGACAAAGAAAAAGTGGCACAATGGGGCATACAGTATGCAAAAGGCATGCAAGATCATGGCATCTTGGCCTGTGCCAAACATTTCCCGGGGCATGGCGATGTTACGGTCGATTCGCATCACGACCTGCCAATTATTGAAAAAAACCGAAGCCAGCTTGATTCACTCGAACTCTATCCGTTCCGGAAACTGGCCGAAGCAGGTGTTGGCAGTATGATGATTGCCCATCTCAACATCCCGGCCATCGATGCGCGAAAAAATAGACCAACCTCGTTATCTAAAAATAATATTGAAGGTATTCTACGCAATGAAATCGGGTATCAAGGACTGACCATCACAGACGGACTGGAGATGAAAGGCGTCAAAAATTTTTTCCATGAAGGTGAAGCCGCCGTCGAATCGCTGATTGCCGGAAACGATTTGCTGTGCTTGCCCGACAGCATCCCGATGATTCTTGATAAAATCGAAAAAGCCATCCGAAAAAAACGACTCTCCTGGAACGATATCGAGTTTCATTGTAAGCGGGTGCTTCGAGCTAAATACCAGTATGTATTGTCCAACAACGGCCCCGTCGAAACCCGAAACCTAACCAATGACCTCAATGAACCGGTAACCCGTCTTCGCCAACAAGTGGCTGAACAAGCCATCACCCTGCTGCAAAAAACCGACGATCGATTTTTCCCAATGACCGCCACTGCCAATACAAAACCGGTTTACATCGCTTTCGGCACTTCGGTCAAAAATACCTTAGCCGATTCCCTCACCCGTTTTTTAGGCGCCCGTTGTTTGTTTATCGATCCGGCTAAACTAACCAACGACTCTGTGACGTCTGTCGTTGCCGAACTTAAAACAACAGGATGCCCCGTCATAATAGGTATACACGGATTGAGCAGAAACGCTGCCGCCAATTACGGCATTACCGATGCAATGGTAACCCTTGTCAATAACATCACTCAATCAAATCCAAGCATCATCCTGCAATTCGGCAATGCCTATGCGGCCAAAAACTGGTGCAATGCAGGCAATTTGGTTGTTTGCTACGAAGATGATGCGGTGGTTCAAACAACTGCTTTTGATATGCTGGTTGGTCGACTTCCCTATCGGGGAACCCTTCCCGTTACGGTTTGCTCATCATTCCGTTTTGGACATGGCTGGCAAACCACCAGTCATCGCTTCCCTTCGGCCGGCAGCAATATGCTTATCCGACCATCAGCCACATCGGCCGTGATCGACTCGATTGTCATAGACGCGATCAAAAAAAAAGCCATGCCGGGAGGTGTGCTGGTTGCTGTAAAAGATGGTAAGCTGCTTTATCAACAAGCATACGGAACCTACACAAACGAAACACAAGCGACCAACACCAGTATAGCTTCTGTATACGATTTGGCTTCGCTCACCAAAATATTGGCAACTACCCTGGCTGTCATGAAACTGTGGGAAGAGGGAACCATCGATCTTGACAAAACCTTGTCGGCCTATTTACCTGAAACCATTCGAACCAATAAAGCCAATATCCGTCTAAAACAACTGCTGATCCACGAAGGGGGAATGGTACCTTATATTCCTTTTTATAAAGAATTACTGAACGGTTCTAATCGACTTCAGCCGGTATATGTTCGAACTAAACAAGAGCCAGGATATGATGTAGCTATCGCCGATGGCCTTTTTATGAAAAATGAATTGTGTGATCAGTTCTATCAAAAAGTGCTTGCCTCTCCGTTGAATAATCCTGTGAAATATGTATACAGCGATAATGATTTCATTTTTTTAGGTAAGGTTGTGGAGGTGGTCAGCGGGCAACGACTTCATGATTATGTGCAAGGCCATTTCTATAAACCGATGAACCTGCATTCGATGGGATTTTTACCGTTACAACGACTAGCCCCGACAAGGATTGTCCCCAGCATTCGCGAAGATGTTTTCAGAGGACAAGAAATTCGAGGTTATGTGCATGATCCCGGTGCTAATTTTATGAACGGCGTGTCCGGACATGCCGGTCTTTTCGGTAGTGCAACGGATATTGCCTGCCTTCTGCAAATGCTTCTTAATGGGGGTGAGTGGCAAGGGAAACGCTATCTACGTCAAGAAACCATTCAGACCTTTACATCGTATCAAAGCAACCAAAGCCGACGTGGTTTTGGATTTGATAAACCGGAAAAAGACAACGCTGTCCGGAAAGAACCATATCCATCTGTTTTTTGTTCGCCCAACACATTTGGCCACACCGGATTTACGGGTACCTGTGCGTGGGCAGATCCGGATGCCGGACTGGCATTTGTTTTTCTAAGCAATCGCACGTATCCAACCGAGAACGATTTGTTTAAAAACCTGAATGTGCGAGGTAAGCTGATGGATGCGGTTTACCGCCTGACCCGTTAGTCAATCAAAGCGATTCATACTCCTTACGAAAAGCGTAATAGCCAAACAGGCACAACCCAACCGAGATGGGCAGCCAAATGATCAAAATGATAATCCATGGGACAGGCTTTTGAATATCTTCTACTGCCTCGGGGCGTATAGTATGAATAGCGGCCATCAGAAGAATAATCCAGGTGATCGGCGACAGCAACATCAATAAAAACCCGACCGTTTGTTTAAGAATTTTCATCGTTTATTCGTGTACGTTCGTTTTATGTTTGGATGGCAGATAAATAGCGCCTATAATAAAACACAAGGCGGCAATACCAATCGGATACCATAATCCTACCAGCGGGTCTCGAGGAAACGTTACAGTCAGCAAGGTGGCAATAAAAGGAACCAAACCACCAAACACGCCATTGCCGATATGATAAGGCAAACTCATGGATGTATACCGGATGCGGGCTGGAAATAACTCGACCAAGAAGGCTGCGATGGGTCCGTAAGCCATGGTCACCAAAACAATCATACCCCAAACCCAGGCGGTGAACAGCCATTGCGTGGAAGTGGGTATTACTTTTTCTCCGAAAACAGGATGACGGTCTTTTTTAAGCACGGCATCAGCACCTTGCTGATACCTATACAGGGTATCGGCTCGCTTTTCGGTGAATGTAATCCCGTTGGGTAAGACCCAGTGCGTTTTGGTTTCTGTGATAATCTGTGTTTGGTCAATGGTATCTTGTTTAATGTAATCAACCTGTTTTACGATTGCCGGATTTCCGGGTGTATGCAAATGCGTAATCGCCGCACTGATATCGGACCGCTG
>JBJTXG010000143.1:0-8865 GCA_046082125.1 Ferruginibacter sp.
GCCAATCACACAGGCAAGCCCCAAGCCAATCATAAAATTGGTACGATAAAGCTCGTTTGAAAAATAGTAAGGAAGTAGCACGTAGAGTCCCGTAGCCAAGATACCCTTGATGACATCCAATGTTAATACCATGGTGCCATATTTTGAACCCAACACACGGAAGGTGTTTGTGGCACCCATATTTCCACTGCCAAAATCACGGATGTCTATACCAAAAACAGAACGACTGATTATCAAAGCCGTTGGTATGGAGCCAATCAGATAAGCAAACAGTATTAAAAGAAATTCTTTCATTTTCTTTTGAACGCATGTAAAGATAATAAAAAGTTAACAACCGATGTGGTGTTTTAGTCACTTGCAAAATGACAGGTCATGACGCCCCATCCATTGTTTTCAGCCACCGTTGCCAATGTAAATCCCATTGGTAAAACAGCCTTTATCAAAATATCACGATCCGCAAGTAACCAACCGCTAAGGACAACCCAAGCTTCCTTGATATTAGCCTTGTCTTTTAGTTGAGGTAGCAGCCCCAAAATAGTGTTTGTATTAATGTTCGCCAGTATAATATCAGCATCAGGAAAAGTGCGTGGAATCTGTTCGGTTTGAATAAGAACAACATCTTCAAAGTTATTTTCTGAAAAATTATCGAGCGCATTATTGTACACCCAATGATCTGACTCGGTTGCATACACCGCGGAAGCACCCATTTTATGCGCCAGAATAGCCAGCACACCGGTGCCGGTGCCAACATCCAAAACCCGTTTACCCATTACCGGTAATGAGGCCAGCTGTTCTATCATCAAACGAGTAGTAGCATGATGACCGGTCCCAAAACTCATCCGAGGTGTTATCACCACCTCCAAGTCAGCCATAGGATGAACTGACTGAAAAGTAGCGCGAACACTGATTTGTTTATATTGTGGATGGTTCGTAGAAACCAGCACCGGTTCAAGTTGCTGTTCCCAGTTTGCATTCCAATTCTCCGCTTCAATCTGCTCTGTATGAAAGTCAATCTGTTTCTCAGTCAGGTATTGAAGAACGGATTGCTCCAACGGATCGTCTTGTTCGGGAAATATCAATAAACGGTCTGGCTCTTGCTGAAATGCGCGCACAGGGTAATCCATCAGGCACGCAATCAGACGTTCTTGTTCCAGTTCTGTGGTTGTTGGGACAATAATGACGATGTAGTTCATAAAAAAAAAGCCTGCGTGGGCAGGCAAATGAGCTAATGATTGATATTTAATTTTCCGAGCCGGCGTCTTTTGGCGATCTGGGTTGCTGCTCAGGTTTAGGCATCAAGGCTTTGCGACTCAATTTGAATTTTCCGGTACGTGAATCCACATCCAGTAATTTCACTTTGATCACATCGCCTTCATTCAATACACCTTCCATTGACGGCAATCGTTTCCAGCTGATCTCGCTGATATGTAACAACCCTTCTTTTTTTGGAAGGAATTCTACAAATGCTCCAAATTCTTTGATACTTTTTACGGTTCCTTCATAGGTCTGTCCAACCTCCGGTATAGCGGTGATTCCTTCGATCCAGGCCACTGCTTTCTCCATGCCTTCTTTCTCTTTGGAGAAGATGCTCACCTCACCCTGATTACCGATTTCTTCGATCGTAATCGTTGTGCCGGTTTCGCGCTGGATTTCCTGTATAACTTTACCGCCTGGTCCAATGACCGCACCGATAAATTCCTTCTCGATAAATAATTTCACCATACGCGGCGCATGTGGTTTTACTTCCGGACGAGCCCCATCCATACAAGCATACATATGGTCTAGGATGTGCAAACGACCTGCTTTAGCCTGCATCAATGCTTCCCGCATCACGTCCATGCTAAGTCCATCCACCTTGATATCCATCTGTACACCACAAATACCTTCGCGTGTGCCCGTTACTTTAAAATCCATATCTCCAAGATGATCTTCGTCACCCAGGATATCTGTGAGGATCGCATATTGAGAACCTTTTGAAATCAACCCCATGGCTACGCCACTGACGTGTTTCTGCAGCGGCACACCGGCGTCCATAAGTGCCAATGAACCAGCACAGACCGTTGCCATCGAGGACGAACCATTACTTTCCAGGATATCACTAACGACCCGCACGGTGTACGGATATTCTGAACCTGGCATCATCTTTCGTAATGAGCGCAAGGCCAGGTTTCCATGTCCAACCTCTCTCCGACCGACGCCACGCATCATCTTTACTTCACCCGTGCTGAATGGCGGGAAATTATAGTGTAGCAGGAATTTGCTGTAATGGGATGAGTGCGCGCTTTCAACCAGCAGTTCATCCAGCGGGGTTCCGAGGGTAACGGTTGTCAACGACTGGGTTTCACCTCTGGTAAACAGGGCCGATCCGTGTGGCGTGGGCAATAAGTTGGTTTCCATTTCCAGCTGACGAACATCGGATGTGCCACGACCATCTAATCGCTTGCGGTCATTCAGAATCATATCGCGAACGACATGATATTGCAATTCACCGACATAAAAACCAACCAGTGACTTATCCTCCGGCGCAAGTTCTTCGCCTAGATGATCTACCACTTCTTCATGTAATTTTTTAAATGCGGCGCTGCGTTCGTGTTTGGCTGATGCCGATGCGGCAATCGCGTACATTTTATCTTTCGCAAAAGCCATGATTTTTTCATTCAGCGCCTCATTGCGATATGGTTTTTTATAATCGCGTTTGGCTTTCATACCCACGAGATCACGCAATTGCTCTTGAGCTTTTACCTGAACGCGAATGGCTTCGTGGGCCATTTCAATGGCCTGCACCAGGTCTTCTTCCTGACACTCGTTCGCCTCACCCTCCACCATCATGATGTTTTTACCCGTTGCCGCGATAATGAATTCAAGATCTGATTTTTCCAGTTCCGAGCGAGTTGGATTTACGATGAAACGACCATCCAGGCGACCGATCCGCACTTCCGAAATAATTTCCATGACCGGAATATCTGATACAGCCAGAGCGGCCGACGCGGCCAAACAAGCCATGGCATCGGGCATCACTTCGTTATCAGAGGAGATGAGTGTGACAAGCACCTGCACTTCACACAAGTAATCTTCGGGAAACAGTGGCCGGAGAGCCCGGTCGATCAATCGGGAGGTTAGGATTTCATATTCATTCAGTCGGGCTTCACGTTTGAAAAACGAACCGGGAATACGGCCGGCAGAGGCAAACTTTTCCTGATAATCGACGGTCAATGGGAAAAAGCTCTGACCTTCTTTTGGCTCTTTATTGGCTACAACGGTTGCGAGAATGATGCAATCACCGCAACGAACGGTAACGGAACCGTCCGCCTGACGAGCTAGCTTTCCAGTTTCGATGTGAACTATTCTGCCGTCTCCCAAATCAAAGGAAACAGATTGTGGTTTTAAAAATGACATAATTAATGGTTAGTCGATGCGGAACATCCGCACCGGTTGAAAAATAACAATACAAAAAAAGAATTCCCAACAACGACCGTGGTTGGGAATAAGCAATTTGTCTGTGATGATAGAAGAATTATTTACGGAGACCCAACTTCTCAATCAAGGCACGATAACCGGTCAGGTCGTGCTTGCTCAGGTAGGTTAAAAGGCGCTTACGCTTTCCAACCATTTTCATGAGTCCGCGTTGAGACGAAAAATCTTTTTTGTTGATTTTCAGATGACCGGAGATGTGATTAATTCTCTCGGTGAGCATGGCAACCTGACCTTCAATAGATCCGGTGTTTTGTGCAGATCCGCCATACGTTTGGAAGATAGCGGCTTTTTTTTCAGTAGTTAAATGCGACATTTGTTAATGTTTAAAACCCTGTGTTTTAATTTCTTTTTTATCGGTCGCAAAGGTAAGGAAATGTTACGATAGTTTAGGCATTTGATCTGGTTTATTATGAATTTAGACATTCGTCAGCATACGTAATTTATTGATTTTCAATTTTTACAACTGATACTCAGTTTGGGAATCGGTGGAATATTTCTCATTTTTGCAGTATGAAACTGCGATTTGCCATTATTGGCTGTGGACGTATCGCTGAACGACATATTGCCCAAGCAGTCCGAACAGGGGTTGTAACAGCGGTATGTGACATCATCCCTGAGAAAGCCCTGACTTGGTCGAAGGCACTCTCCTGCCCGGCGTTTCAATCATTGGATGAGCTGTTGACGAATCCGGAAACATTTGATTGGGCCGTGATATGTACCCCAAACGGATGGCATGCCCAACAAAGCATCGCGTGTCTGGAAGCCGGGAAAAATGTATTGGTGGAAAAGCCCATGTGTCTGGCCGAATCGGATGCCCATCGCATGAAGGCCGCGGCAGAAAAAGCGGGTAAATCGTTGGTAGTTGTCAAACAAAATCGATTTAACCCTCCTGTAATGTGGCTACGAAACAGCCTCCACCAGGGTGCATTTGGTCAACTTCAAGGCTTTCAGATGAACGCCCTATGGCACCGACCGCCTTCTTATTTTCAAGAATCGGACTGGAGAGGTACGTTGTCGATGGATGGCGGCGCCCTCTACACCCAATTCAGTCATTTTATCGATTTGCTCATCTGGTTGTTCGGCATGCCGGAAACCGTTGGTGGAACTTGCTCCAACCAATACCATCCGACAATCGAAACCGAGGACCATGGCATCATTTGGATGAACATGAAAAATAACCTGACCGGCTCATTCCACTATTCCCTGAATACCTATCGCGAAAATCTGGAAGGTTCCCTATTGGTATGGGGCACCGACGGTCAGTGTAAGATCGGCGGTCAATACCTGAACAAACTGGTATATGCCGAAACCCGAAAAGAGGGTGCGATCACCCCCCTCCTGGCAGCGGTACCCTCAAACGATTATGGAACCTACAAAGGCAGCATGAGTAATCACGACAAGGTATACGACGAACTGTTGCTGAAACATACCGACAAACCTCATCAGTTACCTGCCATGGACGAAAGCATCCAACCCATAGCATTGATTGAGAATATCTACTCCATCATCCGTCCATGAGTCCAGCCAATCCTACCCAACGCATTTACCTGTGTGCAACATCTGATCCACGGTACGATCAACGAATGCGGCGTATCGCCTCTTCCCTGCAACAACATGGATGGGACGTCACGCTTATTGGACGCTCCATTGAACCGAAATCAACGGCCAATCGCACCACATACAAAACTAAGCTACTAGCGGTGCCGTTTAAACGAGGAAAAGCATTTTATGCCAGCTACAATATCCGCCTGTTCTTTCATTTACTTGTCCACAAACCCGATGTGATTTATGCGGTCGATCTGGATACCATCCTGCCATGTCTCATGGCATCGATGCTTTTGAGAAAACCAAGGATATACGATGCGCACGAATTATTCTGTGAAATGCAGGAAATTGTGCGCCGGCCATTCATCTACCGTATTTGGAAAAAAATTGAGTCTTTTGCCGTTTCGAAGTTCAAGCACACCATAACGGTCAATCAGGCGATTGCCGACGAACTATCCCGTCTGTATAAGATTAACCCGCTTGTAATTCGCAATATGCCAGTTACGAATCCCTATGCCGGTGTCGTAAAAAAAACAAACGAGATCCTATATCAGGGCGCGGTGAATGAAGGCCGGGCTTTTGATGCATTGCTTGAGGCCATGCGTAGCGTCGATGGGCACCTGACCATATGTGGTGACGGTAACTACATGGCTCAGGTACGGGCCTTGATTCAAACACACCGGCTTGAACAGAAAGTCAGTTTGCTTGGCATGGTATTGCCCGAAGCACTCCAAAAAATAACCGCGGAGGCTGCAATTGGGATTACCTTGTTCGAAAAAACGGCCGAGAGCAACCGCCTCTCACTTGCCAATCGGTTTTTTGATTACGTTCAGGGGCACACCCCACAACTCTGCGTTGGCTACCCCGAATATCTGGCACTGAACAAAATACATCCGGTATCTGTTCTAATAGAGGAGCCATTGTCCGATCAGATCGCCGCCGCACTCAACAAACTACTTCATGACAACCACGAGTGGGAACAACGGCACCTGGCGTCTGTAAGGGCGGCTCAAGATTGGAACTGGCAACAGGAAGAAAAAAAATTACTTGACTACGTCCATGCTCACTTTCGATAAGCATATTCATATTGTCACGCACGAAATTCCCTGGCCGGCCGATTACGGTGGCGTATACGACCTGTTTTACACGGTTAAAGCCTTGCACGAACAGGGTGTACATATCCACCTGCATTGTTTCAGCGCACACCGGAAGCCACAACCCATGCTCGACCGGTACTGCCACACCGTACACTACTACCCAAGAACCTTGCATCCCATTGCCCTGCTGACCGGCACTCCGTATGTTGTAGCTTCCCGAAGCGCCCGTTCTCTGCTTGATCGGTTACAACAAGACCAACACCCGATTCTATTCGAAGGTATCCACACGACTTTTTTCTGGAAAACACTCGCAACCGATACCCAGCGTACCCTGCTGGTCCGGTTTCATAATGCCGAACAGGTATACTACCGTGCATTGGCTCGTATGGAAAGCAACCTCCTGAAAAAATGGTATTTCCGGATCGAAGCCAATCGCTTGGCTCGTTCAGAAATGGACATCATGGCCCGATTATCGGTTCTGACCGTATGCAAAGAAGACGAGGACCTGTTCAGAAACAGTGGATTCCCCTATCGTCACCTCGAAACGGTACCGATCTGTATTCCCTGGCAGGAAATTTCAGGAAAGCCTGGCAAAGGCCATTTCTGCCTGTATCATGGAAATCTGTCGGTCAACGAGAATGAACAAGCCGCACGTTGGTTACTGCAACATGTATTCAACGACTTGAAAATTCCATTCGTAATTGCCGGTAAAAATCCATGTAAGCAATTGATTCGTGAGGCACACCGACACGATCATACCTGCATAGTAGAGAATCCGGATGAACATGAATTGCATGACCTGATTCAAAAAGCTCATATCAATATTTTGCCCTCTTTCAATGAAACTGGCATCAAATTAAAAGTGTTGCATGCCCTGTATGCCGGACGATACTGCGTGGTAAACGAGGCCGCTTGTCGGGGTATTGACAACCAGCATAACATCCTTCGTATTTATGAAACAGCCAACGATCTGAAAAAAACCGTTACTTATTTATACGCGGTTCCATTCAGTGAGGAGGAACTAATAAAACGGGATTTTGCGCTACAATCACAATTCAATGCATCGCGCAGTGCGGCTGCCATTATCAGGCATGTATAGAATCGATTTCGAACACCTTTCCATTTTCTGTTCGAATTGTTTTGGCCGGAAATTTCTGAATCACCATATAATCATGGGTGGCCATCAAGATGGTGGTTTTATATTCTTTGCTGATTTGTATCAAGAGTTGCATGATTTCATCGGATGTTTCGGGATCCAGGTTTCCGGTGGGCTCGTCGGCAAGTATCAACTTGGGTGAATTCAACAAAGCTCGGGCAATGTCGACGCGTTGCTGCTCTCCTCCACTCAATTCAAACGGCATTTTAAAGCCTTTGGATTGGAGTCCAACTTTTTGCAACACCTCCGCAATTTTATCATTCATCAGCGCCATGTCTTTCCATCCGATCGCTTTCAAAACAAAGCGCAAATTTTCATTCACATTCCGATCAGTCAGCAGTTGAAAATCCTGAAAGACCACACCCAGTTTTCTGCGCAGAAACGGAACTGTTTTCCAAGTAAGCTCTCGTAAGTTGAATCCTACTACCCAACCCTCTCCTTCAGTCAGCTCCAGATCGCCATACAAGGTTTTCAATAAACTACTTTTACCGGTACCGGTTTTACCAACCAGGTATACAAACTCACCTTCATTCAGTGACATGTTCACATCGCTGAGTACCATACTCTCTCCCTGATAAATATTGACCTTGCTTAATTCAATAATGGATTGTGACATACCAGATTTTTTTACTATCTACAAATGTAACGTGTTGACCACTAATAAAAAAGGGATTGGCCGTTTATATCAATCTGCAAAGACTTTTTAACATCTTTTTCGATGCGCCCAATGACTTGTGCCCCAATGCCAAACGACTGAACCACGTCAATTAATCGGCTGGCATCTGTTTCAGCGCAATAGATTTCTAGGCGGGTACCCATATTGAAGACCTCATACATTTCACGAATAGAAGCACCACTCTGTTCTTGAATGAGCTTAAAAACGATCGGCGGTTCAGCTAACTGATTTTTGACCAAGCGCACATTCTCCGGTAAATACTTCAAGCATTTCGTTTGACCACCACCGCTGCAATGAACCAGTCCGTGTATCGCATCGAAGTGATCCTGCAAAAGTGCTTTCAATACAGGCGCATAGGTTCTGGTTGGACTCAAGAGGAGTTTACCGATATTTTCAAACCCGCTGTGTTCAACCGGTACGGGATCCGTCAACCGATATTTTCCGGAGTAGACCACCGTTTCATCCATCATCGATTCATAGGTTTCGGGAAACTGCGTGGCATAAGACTTGTGTAGCATGTCATGGCGGGCAGCGGTGAGGCCATTGCTTCCGATACCGCTATTTGGATATTGTTCATAATGGGCCTGTCCGTGCGATGATAGTCCGATGACACAATCTCCCGCCTGAATCCGTTCATTGTGGATAATCCGGTTTTTAGGCCAGCGGGCCGTGAGCGTACCATTAACGGTTATCGTTCGAATCAGATCGCCCACATCCGCGGTTTCACCACCGGTAAAATGGATATGTATTCCAGAATCGGCCATTTCATCTATAAACTTTTTCGACCCTTGTATGACCGCGGTCAACACCTCACCGGGTATGCGGTGTTTGTTCCGGTCGATGGTAGATGAAAAAAGAAACTGATCATACATGCCTACACAGAGCAAATCATCCAGGTTCATTACAATGGCATCTTG
>JBJTXG010000144.1:0-2061 GCA_046082125.1 Ferruginibacter sp.
ATATGGCAAGTTGTATAATTATTATGCGGTTATTGATTCACGCGGATTAGCGCCATTGGGTTGGCATATACCGAGAGCCGCCGAATGGGATGAACTCTCCAGTGCATTGGGTGGTGAGGAGGTGGCTGGCGCCAAACTTAAAAGTAAAACCGGCTGGAATATGGTTTCGGGAACAGATGAAACCGGCTTTACGGCCTTACCTGCAGGTTACTGCACCGAAAAAGGAAATGCAAACTACCGCGGTCAAATCACTTCGTTCTGGAGCGACGATGAAGGCGTTGATGTGATATTTGGTTTACTTTATCATCTCTCGAAGGACGACGGCAAACTAGTCAAAGTCAATCTTTTGAAAGAGGCCGGGGCATCGGTTCGTTGTGTAAAAAACTGATTTATTCAAACTATTAATAAAAGACATGAAAAAAACAACCATCTTGCTCATTGTCCTGTTAGTAGGTCTGTTATCAATTACACAGGCACAAACAATGCAGGAAGTCCAAATCGGAAAGCAGGTTTGGGCCAAAATGAATCTCAACGTCGACCATTTCCGCAATGGCGATCCGATTCCGCAAGCAAAGAATAAAGCGGAGTGGGCGGCGGCTACCGAAAAAAAGCAACCCGTTTGGTGTTATTATGGATATCAATCGGCCAACGGAAAAAAATACGGAAAATTATACAACTGGTATGCAGTGAATGATGCGCGTGGGCTCGCCCCAGCCGGATGGCACATACCCCACGATGGAGAATGGCGTGAGCTGGTTACTTATTGTGGTAAAGACGAAATCGCCGGCCAATCTTTAAAAAGCATTACCGGATGGGCAAAGGGCATGTCGGCCACCAACGGCAGCGGTTTTTCAGCCTTGCCGGGAGGAGCTTGCGACGAATTTGGTAACATGAATAAGCTGCTGAAATCAGGGCGTTGGTGGACTTCAACACCCACTAGTTTTGATGACTGGCCTTGGTTGTTTGGCGTTGATTATGACCGTAATAGTGTATTAATAAGCGATTACTATACCTCCGGTTGTGGTGTGTCGGTACGTTGCGTAAAAGACTAACGGCTTTTTTCGATTAAGGTATCCGGTTGTTTTTGATTTCTTCCACAACGGACGGATCTAACAAGGTGGTGGTATCGCCGAGGTTTTCCATATCACCCTCGGCCACTTTACGCAAAATACGTCGCATGATTTTTCCACTCCGTGTTTTCGGCAATCCGCTCACGAACTGAATCTTATCCGGCTTGGCAATGGCTCCGATGACTTTACTCACGGTTTGCAAAATAGCGTCGTAAGTTGGCCGCATTCCAACGTGATCTTCCTGTACGATCACAAAGGCATATATTCCTTGACCCTTGATATCATGCGGATAGCCCACCACTGCACTTTCCATGACGCCCGGATGACTGTTGATGGCATTTTCCACTTCGGCCGTACCGATGCGGTGCCCACTGACGTTCAGAACATCATCCACCCGTCCGGTTATTCGATAAAAGCCATTTTCATCCCGTAGACAACCATCGCCCGTAAAATACAGATTTTGGTAGGTACTAAAATAGGTTTGCCGGCAGCGTTCATGATCGCCGTAGGTAGTACGAAGCATACCGGGCCAGGGAAATCGAATGCATAGGTTCCCGGAAACACCATTCCCAGACAGTTCATGGCCATGTTCGTCGACCAGGATAGGCTGAACGCCCGGCAGCGGCCAGGTAGCATGGGCCGGTTTGGCAGGTGTAACACCGGCCAGATTGGAAATTAGAATACCCCCGGTTTCTGTTTGCCACCAGGTATCCACAATCGGGCATTCTTTTTTTCCAATATGCGTATGATACCAGTGCCAGGCTTCCTCATTGATTGGCTCACCAACGGTACCGAGTACACGAAGTGAGGAAAGGTCTTTGCCGGCTATGGGATCGGTACCAAAGCTCATCAAGCTCCGAATAGCGGTGGGGGCGGTATAAATGGTACGACAACGGTATTTCGCTACGATTTCCCAAAATCGTCCGGCATCCGGCCAGGTTGGAATGCCTTCGAACATCAGCGTGGTGGCGCCGGCACTCAGCGGACCATA
>JBJTXG010000145.1:0-16380 GCA_046082125.1 Ferruginibacter sp.
GCTGCCATCCCGTTGTTAATGATTGGATCGATAGCAAGAATATCTTTTTTGAATTGCTGTAATTTGGCGACAAACTCCTTTCCTTTGGTGGTAGGTTGACCATCCTTTTTAACAGTAAAAAGACGGGTGGCTGCTTCCAAATCATCTTCTTTAAATTTCTTCTTGCCACTCTCATCTACTTCTTTTAATTCACATTCTTTTTTTAATGACTCTTTCAACGCATCTATGTAATCATACATCGATTTTGAAAGATCCTGAATTTGCTTTGCTTTGGGTGCCCAATATTCCGCTTTAACACGAAGACCGGGATCCGATTTCGAATCGTTGATATAGTCCACAAGCACTTTGCTGGACTTGGATACATTAAAGTTGGATTTCTGCAGACTATCATCCACCACCTTGAACGCGTTCAAGATTTCGGAAGAAACGTTCAGCGCCAACAATGCCGTGAGCACCAGATACATCAGGTTGATCATCTTCTGCCTGGGCTCTTTAGGTAAAGCCATATACTAAAGGTATTAAGGTATTAAGAATTGGTTTAGATAAGAAAGCGACAACAGTTATTATTTGCCCTGCATAGCACTCAGCATACCGCCGTATACATTATTGAGTCTGCTAAGGTTGGTAGCCAATGTTGCAATTTGTTCTTTCGCTTTTTGAGCATCTTCTACACTGCTCATCATGGCCTGGCTGGCTTCTGCCATTTGACCATAGAAACTGTTCAGGGCTTTCAGGTGGTTGTTGCTTTCTTTCAGCTCCAGTTCATAGATTGTGTTCAGTGAACCTAAGTTTTTCGTCAGTACCTGAACCTGCTCATGGAATCCTTTGGCACTTTCTGCTGCGTTGTTGAACGATGACATGGTATTGGCACTATTTGTGAATGCGGTTGACATGGCGCCAATAGCTGTCGTTGCTTCTTTGGTTTTAGCAGAGAAGTCGCCGGTTGATTTTACGATATCGCTCACATCACCGATGTTTGAAACGGTTGAGTTCAGCTTTTGGAAGCTCTCGCTGAGCTTTTTCAGATTAGCCGGCGTGATGTCGGCCTCTTTCATCATTTTATCCATCGCTTCAAGTGGACTTTGACCGGCCGCCGCTTTGGCTTGTGCATGACTATCATCTTCTTCTGCTTTAAAAATAATATACAACACACCGTACAATAAGAATATCACCGCTTCCGTAATCAGACCAACCTTCAAAAGAATATCGGCATGTTCACCGTGTAAGATTTTTTCAAGGGCACCATAAATTACGACTGCCGCGGCTACTGATACGGCTACGTCCATCCATTTACCAACTTTTGCAGGGATTTTTACAGAAGACATGTTTGTTTGATTTTGGGGTTATGTTTGAGGTTTGATTTAACATATGTAAACACTCCTCCTCTGATGTTTCAGTAAGAGGAGTGTTAGAATTTTATACGATAAGCAGGTTGTTTGGGGAGGATTATCTGCGTTTAACGGCAGTAGGTGGCAAATCAAGGACACAACGGAAACCAATGTAGGCTTTTGCCGTGTCTTGATATTCATAAGAACGTGTACTAGTTTGCAGGTAATAACCAATATCTTTCCAGCTTCCGCCGCGCACTACTTTTCGTTTCATACGGGGAGGATCTGTTTCAGAGGCGTTCCAGCGAATATCCGGATTCATATCATGTTGGAAAGCATACCCTCCTTCATGAAACAGGGAGGACGTCCATTCGGCCACATTTCCGGACATATTATATAATCCAAAGTCGTTAGGCCAGTATGCATCGGCACGAACCGTGTAGAAGCCACCATCCTCTGGATAGTTTCCTCGGCCAGGTTTAAAATTGGCGAGCAAGCATCCTTTTTTATTTCGGAGATACGGATCACCCCAAGGGAACATCGATTGACTGCGTCCACCCCGGGCTGCGTATTCCCACTGTGCTTCCGTTGGCAAGCGGAAGTCGGCTTCCTGGATGCGCTTTTTAGATTGTAGGAACGCATTCAAGTACAACGTTCTCCATTGACAAAAAGCCGTAGCCATTTTCCAATTTACACCCACAACTGGATAATTTCCATAAGCCGGGTGACTGAAGTAGTTCCGGGCCATTGGGTCGTTGTTTGAGTAGGTAAAATCACGAATCCAACATAAGGTGTCGGGGTAAATGGCAATTTTATCTTTGATGATAAACTCCGAGCGAGATTTGGTTTGATCCCGGTTTTGTGCAGCTGCGTTGTAGTCGAAATATTCGGATTGGAATTCTATTTTCTTGGCATCAATTTCTTTTTTGCCAAAGATTCGATTATCAGCAGTTACCAGCATCGCATCGATCTTTTCAAGAATGTTTTTTTCATTCCACATGTTCTTAGCCTTCTTCCAATCAACATATTCTGTTCCACCTTCGGTACGCTTGTAGCCGATCATTTTAGCAGCAATAGAATCCCGCACCCAATTTGTGAACATGCGGTATTCATTGTTGGTAATCTCGGTGGCATCCATCCAGAAGCCACTGATAGAAACGGTTTTATTTCGGGCTGTGTAGTTGTAGTATGGATCTTCATCACTGGGTCCCATATGGAACATGCCAGGCGGTACATACACCATGCCTGGGGGCCTGGTAGGAATGTATTTGTTGGCAGGGGCCACTCCATGCAACTGTCCGTTGTTTGGCATGGCTCCATTCTTCCCTCCTTTACCGCCGAGTAAATGGCAACTGCCCAACCCGATAATCAGGAGACCGGAAGCAAGCGTAAGATAAATCCGATTCGTCATTTTTACTTCTTTGAGAGTGATCGCAAATGTAATGATAATTTCATTTCAAAATCAAAATTCAGGCCAAGGGAGGTTGTCAATATGTTAATAATGAAAAACCGATTAAATCCCACACTGCCTAAACGGCTAATTTAGTTGTTTATTGTTAACGGGAATGTTAAAGTGCCCGTATGCGTGCTATTTCGACGGAAAGGCTTGCAAAACCTTGTATTGGCGGATGACAGGCCCCCTGCCCACAGAGCATCAATTCCCCTGGAAAAACCTGCTCCTCAAACACCACCTGGATATCAGGGGGAAGAAGACGATGCAGCTGAGTAATAAAAACAGGGGGATTTCGGGCATTCAGGTGCACCCGGATGGTATCCTCTTTGGCGGTAAAAAAGCCAGTAAGCCAACCGGCAAAACTGCTTGGATACCGCAAAAAAGAGGTTTCCAAGCGGGCATACATTGTGTTGGATTGAACCAGCCATCCAAAATCACCGGTTAATTGACCGATACGCTGCAGGTTCTCAGCCATAATAGCGTTTCCAGAGGGATAAGCCCCATCCGTAATCGCTTTTTTTCGGAGAGGAAGCCAATCCTCTTCGCTATTTCGGAAGAAAAACAACCCGGTCGCCGGATCATGGAAATCCTGCATGGTCTTCACTGTCCAGTGTCTGGCCTCCTCCATAGAGCTGGCATCTGCTGTGAGGGTATAATGAGCCAAAACGGCCTGTATGTAGTAGGCGTAATCGTCCAGAAAGGCCGGACTGGCCGGTTGCGTATTGGATACCGGCAGGTGGCTCAAGCTGTTTTCGCTGTTGATAAACTGGGCTTTCATCACCATCAACAGTTCATTGGCTCGCTGTTTCCATGCCTCATTGCCAGTTGCCATTGCGGCGTCACAAAGTCCCTTGAGGAACATCGCATTCCAAGATAGGATGGGTTTGACATCCGTGACTGGTCTGACCCGTGCACGCTGAAATTTTCGCAAGGCTTCCAAACAGGCCTCCAGCCGATCCTGAGGCAGCAAATCACTATGTAAAAGTGGGCTCCCCGCTGAATGATCCGTGAGGTACAGAATGTTTCGGCCCTGTTCCCAGTTTCCTTCGGGTGTTATGCCAAATCGCGCGGCAAAAGCTTCCGTTTCCGCACCCAATACCGATGCTACCTCCTCATACAAGAATGTGTAGTAGCGTCCCTCCTCTCCTTCACTGTCGGCATCGATGCTGGCTGCAAAGAGACCAGACTCGGTGCACAGTTCCCTATAACAGAAATCAATCGTGTTTTCCAGTGCGCGCGTCAACACCGGATCTGGTTGAACACGCAAGGCTTCGGATATTGTTGTGAGCAAACCGGCATTGTCATATAGCATTTTTTCAAAATGCGGAGCAAACCAATATTTGTCGGTGCTATAACGAGCTAATCCGCCAGACAGCTGATCATAGATACCCCCGTTGACCATCGATCGCAGGGAAAAAACTGCATGATCAAGGACCTCCCGGTCATTGGTAGCGGCACCATAATGCAACAAAAAACGAATCTGAGCAAACTGCGGAAATTTTGGTGCACCGCCAAAACCGCCCCATTCCTGATCAGCCTGTTGCATGATGCCCGCTTTCAGTTTACTCGTGCTCGTTGTTTCTATACACTCGGATTCCTCATTGACCGGAATTTTTAAAAATAGTTCTTCGAGCGAGGCACTATGTTGCAGCAACCGGTTAGCCTGATCAACCACTTTTTCGTTTTCGGTATGCCACCAATAGACCATATGCTCGAGTACCGATTTCCAGGAAGGTCGCTTGTGAATATTTTTAGGAGGAAAATACGTTCCTCCGTAAAACGGTTTCCCATCGGATGTGAGAAAGGCATGCAGGGGCCAACCGCCCGAACCGGTGAGGGCCTGAATAGCATCCATGTAAACCTGGTCTACATCTGGCCGCTCTTCCCGATCAACCTTGATGTTGATGAAATGCTCGTTCATAAAAGCCGCTACCTCTAGGTTTTCAAAACTCTCCCGCTCCATCACATGACACCAATGGCAGGATGCATATCCAATACTTAGCAAAATTGGTTTGTTCTCGGCTTGGGCCCGCTGAAATGCCGTTGTTCCCCACGGTAGCCATTCCACCGGATTGTGAGCATGCTGACGCAGATAAAGGCTGTTCTCGTGAATCAGCGCATTGGCTTTTCGGGGATGCATGTTAACTGGGTGCGGTTCAGGCACGTTATTTCTTAACCGCTTTTTTGAGAAATTGTTCCAGCGCGGTCACCATACTGGGCGATTGGGGAACAGGTGCCTGGATATCGGGCTTGAGTCCAGCATCTTCTGCAGCTTTAATGGTATTATGTCCGAAGGCCGCAAGCAAGGTGCCATTTTTTTTGAATGCAGGTGAGCTGTCTAGTAAACTTTTTACACCTCCAGGAGTAAAGAGACAAATGATATCATAGCCGCTAGCCAGTGTTTCTCGAACGTCGTTACTCACAACTCGGTACAACACCGGCGTTTCGTAAACACAGAGATGGCTCTTCAACCAACCAGCGATGTCGTTGTCAATCATCTCGGAACAAGGATAGAGAAACGACTCGTTGCCTTTATGCTTGTTCATCACGTCAAAAAGGCCTTTGTTGGAGCCATCAGCACCATAGAACACCTTGCGTTTTCTGTACAGAATGAATTTTTGCAGGTAAAGAGCCACGCTTTCGGTGATGCAGAAATATTTTATTTCCGGAGATACCACCAATTTCATCTCATCGCAGATGCGAAAAAAATGGTCAACGGCATTTTTACTGGTAAAGATTACTGCAGAGAACTGCGTAATGTCGATTCGCTGCTTTCGAAACTCTTTGGATGGAATCCCTTCCAGTTTCACAAACGGACAAAATTCCAGATCCAGTTGAAACTTGGCGGCCAGATCAAAATACGGAGAACGGGCTCCCTCCGGCCGTGGCTGGGTGATCAGGATACGAAGCGATTTTTTCTTGCTGGAGGTTTTTTTTCCTTCAGGAGTCTTTGCCATACGCGTACACTAGAAAACACAAAGTTACAGAAATTTACAAAGATGGGCAGAACCCCAGTGCCAGAGTAGCAAAATTGGCAATACCTCAATCCCGATAACGTAGAGTAAAAAGTGAAATCGACTGATCTGGAGCCGTTGGCTGAACAGGCCAAAAGCCCGGTAGTAGCGCAAGATCATCCACAAGGAAAATAAGATGACGGCCATCGTCATCGCCAGCGAGTAGAACCAACCGTCGGCAAAAGCAATGATAACAATCAATGGAAATAGGAAAAGCGCAACCATCTTGTTGAAAAGGAACAGAATGAACAAATATTCAGAAGAGATGGCCGCCTGGTCTGTCACCCAGCCCATCAGTCGGGTGACCAGAAATTTGGTGACATATATCAGCACCACCATTCCGGCACAAATGAATAACCCACGAAAAAAATAGGCTGATGTACACCTATTCGCTTTCATTAGTAAAAGCAGATAAAAACCAATGACCAGACAAAAAAATACATTCAATAAAAAAGAAGGCCATCGTGCCTGCAATAACTGATCGGTAAGCTGACTTTGGCGCAAGGATGTATTAAAAAAAACCTGGAAAAGATTGGAAACATACCGATCGAATACAAGCCGAAAAATTCCCAGAAAAAAAAACAAGACAGCCAACAGGTAAAACATCTCCGTATGTTCATCCTGCAGTTGGTGCGGAACCGGTTTGATGACTTTTTGAACCCCATGCGTGCTGTTGTTCAAGGCGGATGTTGGCTGGTTGACAACGATGGTATCATGTCGGATACCAACACGGTTGGTTGAATCAACCGAATGAATCGTTTGCGGATACCCGATTATGCCGGTCAGTAATAAAGCGAATAAAAGCCAGAGGCGCACAACAGAACCGCCCGGAAATCGACCTGTTATTTTATGAGCAGCATGCATGACCATCGTGGATATAGGCATTTGAGTAATTCCATTCCGAACCGGATCAAAAATAGCTGATATACCCGAAATGAAGGCGCGCAGCTTCCCGCCAATTGAATGAAAGATCCGATCGTTTTCCTATTGCAACGCTCGCATTGAAAAGTCCGGCAACTGTTTCTACCAGTAAACTAAGGCCTGTTGACTGATACCGCGTGTCTAAACGCGCTGCTACATACCGGTTGCGAACCCATCCCGCGTCGACAAAAAAACCAAGGTAAGACCGCGCAGAAAAAAGCAACCTATACTCCATGGTAGCAACCAAAAAGCCGGAGGCATAGATACTCTCTTCATCAAATCCGCGTAAGCGTTTATAACCCCCTATCTGAAAAAGTTCGTTTCGATATAGTTTGGTTCCCTCGAGCAATCCACCCTGAACGCATGTTTTCAATGTGGCATACCGCCCAACCGGCCAAAATTTGTTTACGTTGGTTTCTATACGAAGCTGCGCCGTTTTAGCAGTAACCGTATCATACAAACGAGCCAGCGAATTACCACCGGCATCGTTCAATGCCAGGATGGATTCATTTTTGTACACCAATCGATTAGACATTGACGCAGTAGCCGTAATCTCAATCCCACGTCTTGGATTGAGCGGAAAATCGGTTTGCTGTAACCTATACTCAATCCCCAACCCTGAAGAACCAACATCGATGATATCGGGTAAGGCCAGGGTTGTTTTAATTCGCGCCGTATCGATACCGCCTTCTAATACCCGATTCCGTTGCCAAAGCAGGTAAGCGCGAATACTTTGTGTAGCCGTCCATTGAAAGCGGGTACCCAGTCTGCCTTGCATCTGCAAAAAACTACTGTCTTTTTTGAAGAGATCGAAATGAACATCGACTCCAAAGGCACTGCCACCCAGATATGGTTGTGCGTAGCCGATTTGCAAACGGGGCGACTGGTATTGCAGTTGTTGCCATAAAAAACGAATATCCTCGCCGCCGGCGAATAGATTTTGCAGTTGCAGGTTGATATCACCCGTCAGGATCAGTTTATTGTTGACCGGCGATGGCTGCAATCCGACCAGGGCTTGAAACCGACTGTTCCGGCGAGCCTTGGCATACACATTCAGTACGGCTCCGGTACCAAGCATGGTCAGGTCAGCGGGTTGAATGGGCGTCAAAAAAGAAAGTGCCTTGATTTTTTGGTTGACCTGATCGATTTTTTTTTGTGCGTAGGCAGATCCGTCATCGATATCCAAATACCGATTAAGGAAGCGAGCCGATAACCGAGCACCACCGATCAATCGAATACTGTCGAGTGTATAAAACCGGCCTTTATCCACCATCAGGGTAGCCCTCATAGTAGTGGCATCCCCAACGATACTATCGAGCCGAGTGACCGCAAATGGATAGCCCGTGTTGGCACAAGAAGCTAATAGCCGACGCGACCATCGATCCCACTCTGAAAAAGGCACAGCAAGCAGATTACCGTCTGTTAATGTAGCATGTTGTTCCTTGAACCACGATTGCCATTCGTCGCGTATGCGAATGGAGGCCCAGGCATATCGTCGGCCCCGATACAGCAGCACCGAGACACCGGACGCAGACCAGCTAACCGAATCAATCGAGGCTGACGGATACCCCTGTTGCGCCAGTAAATCAGGTATGGTATGCAGATACCGAGCTACGGTAACCGAATCTGCAAACGTCGTTTGAAGCATTGGATGACTCCACTCCGTGGAATGCGCGGTATCTTGCAGCCGGAATTGCACCGTATATGGCCGTTGAGCGCCTACTGTTCCAGACAAAAACAGGCCGGCCAGCAACAGTCGCCATCGTATACTTAATATACGATTCAGGTATATGGATTGCATTTCCACACTGTAAAACTACAACCTTGGCAGGCATTTACATCCACATCCCCTTTTGCCGAAAAGCATGCACCTATTGCAACTTCCATTTTTCGACACGAACGGAGAATCTGGTGCGTATGATGGATTGCCTTGTACAAGACATTCAACTACAACGTGTACGAATAAACGAAAAGCAGTCCATAGAAACCATCTACATTGGCGGCGGTACGCCCAGCATGATACCAGTGCCATATCTGGAGAAAATTATCAACACCGTACGGTCAGCATTTGATGTAACCGATGAAGCTGAAATAACCCTGGAGGCTAATCCGGAAGATTTGCAAGCAGACGTGATTGCCGGTTGGAAGCGTGCCGGATTCAATCGGATCAGCCTGGGTATCCAAAGCATCCAAGAAGACGAATTACGCTGGATGAACCGAAACCACACAGCAGCAGATGCGCTGACCGGGATCGATCGCCTATTGTCCGGCGGTTTTACCAATGTGTCGGCCGATGTGATTTTTGGCTCTCATTTAGGCAGCGATGAGGCTTTGTTAACATTGGTCAACCGGTTGATAGACAAAAAAATTCCGCATCTCTCCTGCTATGCGTTAACAGTGGAGGAAAAAACCTGGTTGCACCGGCAAGTGAGGCTTTCGCCCGAAAAATCACCGGATCCTGAAACGCAGCACCGGCAGTTTTACTTACTCATGGATCACCTGCAGACCCATGGTTATGCGCATTATGAAATCAGCAATTACGCCCTTCCGGGCATGGAAAGCCGTCACAACAGCAATTATTGGAATAAAAAGCCGTATTGGGGTATAGGTCCGTCGGCTCACGGATATAATGGATCAAACCGACGCTGGTGGAATATCGCAAACAACGAACGCTACATGCAATCCATCGAATCGGGTGTCATTCCTGCTGAGGAAGAGCTACTGACTGCAGCTCAGCAATTCAACGAAACCATCATGATCGGACTACGAACGGCCGCCGGTGTTTCCCTGCAGGATTTACGTACCATTTCGGATGAAAAAACCATTGATGAGTTATTGATACGAAGTCAACCATACGAGAAAGCCACATTGCTAACGATTACGAATAGGGGCTACATACAACTTACACGGGAAGGAAAAATAAGGGCCGATGGCATTGCCGCCGATCTGTTCACCGACTAATCAGAACAAGTGGGGTTCCAATCCGGAAAAAGCAGCAGCCGGATGGGTCCCATTCCACAAAATGGAAAACACCGTATCAGCAATCGGAATAGTGGCACCAACCGACTGATTGATCTGATACATACATCGGGAGGCATTGTATCCTTCGGCCACCATGTTCATTTCTAGCTGGGCGGCTTTGACACTATAGCCTTTGCCAATCATTGTACCAAACTGGCGGTTACGGCTATACGGCGAATAACAAGTTACCAGCAAATCGCCGAGATAAACCGAGGCAGCATAATCCGGTTGATGCGCTGATACGCCTGATTGATGCTGTGGCAGACTCTTACCCGACTGATTTTGCTGTTGTAAAAAAGCAGCCATTTCACGGGCAGCGTTAGCCGTTAGCACACTTAAAAAATTATCGCCGTATTCAAGACCGTGCGCAATACCCGCCGCGAGGGCATAAATATTTTTCAACACGGCCGCATATTGCACGCCCAACACATCCGGATTAGCAATGGTTTGCACATACGCAGTTTTAAAATCTTGCAGCAACTGATTCAGCGTTTGCGAGTCGGTGCCGGAAAACGTCAGGTACGATAATTTCTCGGCCGCAATTTCTTCGGCATGACAGGGGCCCATCACGGTCAGGTAATCAGACAAAGGCACATTGAAATGCTCGGCCAGGTACTCGTGGAGCAACTGATTGCGTTCGGGGAGAATGCCTTTTACCGCCGATAGGATTTTTTTACCGGCAAAGGCCTGTGCCGGCAGCGACGACAATACTGTATGGATATAAGCGGACGGTACAACCACAATAAGCACCTCACAGGCATGTATAACCGAAGTCAGATCAGTGCTCAGGGTCAGCAACGACATATCGAAGCGCGCAGCAGACAGGTATTGCGGATTATGCCCTCTTTTTTGAAAAGCATGGATCGCCTCCTCGCTGCGATTCCACCAATGAATGGCCCGTCCGTTATCAGTGAGTATTTTAGCCAGGGCTGTACCCCAGCTTCCACTGCCGATGATACCATATTTTTTTCCGGATGTTGATGGATTATTCACGCGTTGCAAGATACAGGGTTATTGAAAAACTAGCAGGATAAATAGGCATAATCAGAGCCCGAGCCGTTCTACCGCCTTTTGGGCGGCCGCATAGCTGGCATCTTTTTTACTGAACCCACTAGCCTCGGCTACTACCTGTCCATCGACCACGGCCGCGATTGTAAACAGCCGACGTCCGCGTTCCACGGATTCCGATAGTGTAGTAAAGGCGATCTCTTTTCCATTTTTGGTAGCCCAACCATAGAGTCGGTTTTTAATGTTGATATCAATGCTCTCCAATTCATCGGTAAACAAATACGGCAGAATCATCCGCTCTTCTACCCACCGGCTTGTTTTGGCATACCCATAATCGAGGTATACAGCCCCGATCAGCGCTTCCAGGGTGTTGCCGAAAATTTGAGAAATGCGGAGTCCGTTATCATTCTTATTGTATACCGCCAATTTTTGTAGGCCCATCTTCAATGCGATCTCATTCAGTTTCTGGCGATTGACCATCTTGCTGCGCATCTCGGTCAAAAATCCTTCATCCTTGTACGGGTATTTTCGAAACAGGTAATGGGCTATCACGGTACTCAGCACCGCATCGCCCAAAAACTCTAGCCGTTCGTTGTTCTGATCAGCCCCTTCCCGAACAGACCGGTGACTAAGTGCCATTCGATACAGGTCGAGGGAACTGGGTGTAAATCCGAGCACATTCGACAGTTGCCGGGAAAACCCACGGAGCTCTTTATTTCTTGTCAGTAGTATGTTGAAAAAGCGAATGGCCAATCCTATTGGGGCGTTAATGTATCTAAAAATAAGTAATTCTCACTGAACAGAACAGACTCCTTTGAGCCAGCCACCCAGGGTATCAGTAAATACGTTCGGTATGTAACAAAACCTGCAAAACAGCCGCTTCGCGTCGAAGCATGATTTTCATATCTCGATCAGGATCCTGAAACAGGTTTTTGTACTGTTGCAGATCTCCGGAAAAATCGCCGTCCACACCAATCACTTCATCCCCGTTTTTCAGGCCGGCTTTTTCGGCGGGCGATCCGGGAATCACATCATCTACCAGTATGCGGTCATCCATCAGGTAAATGGAAAAACCCGAATAGCCGTATTCAAACGGATCGGCAAAATGCCGGTTGGGCTTGAGCCAGAGTTGCCCGGCCGGATAGTTAAAAATAACCTGAAAGCGTCGCAACAGTTCATTGCCAATCAGTCCGCCCGTTTTCGGATAACCGATGACTTTATCCGCATCGCGGAACAGATAGGTAGGCACGCGCTCGAAGGTCCACGGACCCACCTGCAGCGAACGGATCACGGTCAGCTGCATTTGCCGTTTACCGCCCATACCCTCGAGTTGGGTGAACCGCTTTTTACGATGGCTCATCAACAGCATACTGTCTTTTACCAGTTGTTCATCAAGCAATAAGGCCAGTCCGGCACCGCTATCCCAATAGAGCGGTACCTGTTTTTTAAATTTATCTCGTACCCGAAAAAGTCCACGAGGCAACGGGTTTGGTTGAATGGGAAATAAAGCGCCGCCTTCCGGATATACCACACTTTCCGAGGGGAACACCTGCAGGTTATTCGCATCAAAATCCAGCAAAACAGCATGTAACCGAAACCAGGGATATCCGAGGATGCCATCGATACGTTCGCCGTAAACCGCCGACAAATTACTGTAATCCTGCACCCGAAATAGCATCGGGGGAAAAGCAAATCCATTCAACCGGATTGATTTGGATTCGGTCAGATAGCGATTGCCCGTACCGCCTATTCCCTGCACGATGGTATCTGAAACAGCCGTTTGCCAGCCATAGGACTGACAGCGATCGGCATCCAGTGAAACGGACCCGCTGCCCGAATCCAAAATAAAATGCAGGGTATCCGGGATGCCCTCCAGCTGAACCGCTAAAAGGACCACGCCTCCGCTCAGCATCCTGAACGTAGACTGTGTAAGGGGCGGTTTAACAGCCTGTGCAAGCAGGAATGAGGGAACCAAAACCAACAAACCAAAAAGTAGTCTTCGAAAAAACAGTGCCATATATGTACAACCATTCAAACGTACCTTTGTTTAGTGATGGAGAATCAATGATTAAAACGTATGAATATACCTGAATTACTGGACCGGGCATTGCGGATGGAGGATTTATCAGCCGATGAAGGTGTCTTTCTTTTTGAACACGCTCCGCTTGCCGATTTGATGTTTGTAGCCGATACGTTACGGCAAAAACAAGTTCCGCACGGAAAAGTAACCTGGCAGATCGATCGTAACGTGAATACCACCAATGTTTGTTTGGCCAACTGTAAGTTTTGCAACTTCTATCGCATTCCGGGACATGCCGAGGCCTACATTACCGACATTGAAACTTACAAACAGAAAATTGAAGAAACCATCCGCTATGGCGGCGATCAGCTTCTCTTGCAAGGCGGTCATCACCCTGAACTGGGCCTCTCCTTCTATACCAATCTGTTCCGGGAGCTGAAGTCGATGTATCCGAATATCAAGTTACATGCGCTTGGTCCCCCGGAAGTTGCCCATATTACCAAACTCGAAAAAAGCACCCATCATGCCGTATTAAAAGCGCTGAAAGAGGCCGGGTTGGACAGCTTACCGGGTGCCGGTGCCGAGATCCTGAACGACCGTGTTCGCCGGTTGATCAGCAAGGGCAAATGCGGCGCACAGGAATGGCTCGATATCATGCATGAAGCCCATAAACTTGATATCACCACCTCAGGAACCATGATGTTTGGACATGTTGAAACATTATACGAGCGATTTGATCACCTGGTGCGCATTCGGGAGGTACAACATCGCAAGCCGCCCACATCAAAAGGTTTTCTGGCCTTTATTCCATGGACGTTTCAGGATGCCGATACGCTACTGGCCAAAATACGAGGTGTCAAAAACCTAACTACGCCGGAAGAGTATATCCGGATGATTGCGTTAAGCCGCATCATGCTTCCTAATATCATTAATATACAGGCCAGCTGGCTGACCGTAGGCAAACAAATTGCACAACTTTGTTTACAAGGCGGCGCAAACGATTTCGGCAGCATCATGATTGAAGAAAATGTAGTGAGCGCAGCGGGTGCCCCGCATCGATTTACCAGCCGAACCATTCAGGAGGCGATTCGGGAGGCCGGATTCGAGCCGCAATTACGCAATCAGCAATACGAATGGCGCGACATGCCCACGATGGAGGAACAAGTAATCAATTATTGATGTTCTACATCGAGTGAATACTGCTCTGGGATTGGGTCAGTTGGATTATTGTTAAAATATCGTGATTGATTGTAAATTAAAGTACCTTTCAAATTCATTAAACCCATTCAGATGTTACAATCAACACCGTTTAAATCAATACTGATAGGAATCCTCTTATTAATTAGTGGGGGTGCAACCAACGCCCAATCCTGTATTCAGCAAGGTCCTAATTATTTTGTCTGCGGTGTTCCATCCAATGAGTTTGAATACATGCGTGCCTACTCTACGAATGG
The DNA here is from genome assembly GCA_046082125.1 of Ferruginibacter sp. Lineage (GTDB taxonomy): Bacteria > Bacteroidota > Bacteroidia > Chitinophagales > Chitinophagaceae > Ferruginibacter. The sequence continues at coordinate 14,220 of JBJTXG010000145.1, forward strand.
CGGGTCACAAATACAATCGAATTGGTGCTGGGCGGCTTGTGTGCAGATGGTATTGAATTACCATGGATTAAGGGTGGATCAGCGGGAAGTGGTAACCCGTATTTATGGAAGCGTTGATGCCAACAGACCCGCCAACGAATCACAAATTCTGCGTGCCTTGAGTGGCTGGGCCGCTGATTTTCGCGGACGATTTTCAACAATCAATGCCTATGGTGGCTTTACGTCCGTTCAGGAAATAGTCAATGGCTTGTCGGGCAAATGGCCATTGATTGTAGGCTTATCAAACCCAAACAGCAATATCGGTCATGCGTACGTGCTGACTGCCATCGAGTTCTCGTACCAATACGATATGATGGGTAATATCACCGGTATCATTCCACACAAAGTCATCTTGCGCGATCCTTGGCCCACCAATCAATCCAGGCAAGAGCTCAGCTGGGCTGAATATAACCGTCGTTGCTTCATGGCGTTGAAAATCTGGGTTACTCGCATGTAATCGATGTTATTTTTGTTTGCCAATTCTATATGTTCAAAAAAAATCTGCTTCGTTTCTTTCTGGTCGTAGCGAATGCAGAAGGTATCTCCTACCTTTTACTGCTGGGACTTGCCGTACCGTTAAAATACTTGGCCGGATATGCACTACCGGTGCGAATCATCGGTATGGCGCATGGTATTTTATTTGTTTTATTCATTTTGCTGGCTTTTGCCGTCATGGAAAATCATCGAAAATCCATTCGCTGGTTTATCCTAGCATTCATTCTTTCATTGATCCCTTTCGGAACGTTTTATCTTGATCGAACAATGAAAAAATAAAGCAGCTCATGCTCAATAAGCCATTTGGCTGAATCATGCTTAGGTATTACCTTCCCAATCCAAACCTGTTCAAAGACAAACAAACCATGAAAAAAATTATTGGTTCGTTGCTGCCATTACTTTTTATTAGCAGCATTATTTCCGCTCAAACAATCCCGGCTGCGCATTTTACTATCAACCGGATTTCCGCTCCTTATTTTGTAGTAGATGGAAATAGCCCAAGTACCATCACTAAAGCATACGTTGGATTTGAAGTCAAAAACAATGCAAGCAGCGGAATTACATACAGCCGACTCTCTCTCACCATTACGTCTATTACCAGTTCTGTTCCTGCACAAACGTACGCAGTACTCTCACCGGCCAATGGTCAATCCCAAATTGGCACACTAGCTCCCGGCGAAAGCCGTGTTTGTTACTATTTCGTTTCGTACCCGGCCAGCGTAACCCCGACCGGCACGTTTCATCTACTACTGTCCGATGCCAACAACAATCAGTTGCAAACTAGTCTCTCCATATTTAACAGGTCTTCCATCAGTGCGAACGCCGGTGGACTCTCTACCCAAAATATCATCAATCAGGATGTTTTGGGCGGTTTTTTTATAGATGATGTGACTTACACCGTGGGAAATTCTCAAAATAACGATGAGCTCGATTTTCAGGTATCAGTATCGCCTCAGTTTGACCCTACGCGTTTTCGGCTGGTTTCTACTACCATCGTTTCCAGCACAGTGAACGGCGTAGCAACCGGAACAACCGACAGTTTATATTTTAGATCGGGTAATGGGGGCAATGCTCAGCAGGTCACAGTTCGTTGGACGTTTGTTATCCTATCCTCCAATTTCACTACGTATCTGCTTCCCTATGCTGGTGCCACCAGTGGGAATACCAACTATAAATATGCTTTAAACAGAACGTTAGGCGCCAATGGTACTCCAATAACCATTACTGCACCCCTGTCGGTCAGTATCCAAAAAACAACGGATCAACCCAGTTACCTCATATGTGATACGGCACAATTTATTACTACTATTAAGAATAACAGTGCTTTTGATATTTCACTTGACAGTATTTCGGATGAACTTCCTCCCGGCTTCAGCTACATTGCCTTGACACCTGAGAGCGATATTCAGGAAATCAACTGTTTCGCTTCCCCGACTGCCGGTCAAACGGGCACACTGGTGTACGCTGGTGGTGTTAGTGCTACCAACCCTTCTTTTTTCATCCCGGCCGGTGATTCCATTCAACTTGTTTACACCGCCAGAGCATCGTGTGCGCCTGCCAGTAACCTCACAACGAGCGTCCAGGCTTTTATTGGAACAAACGCGGTCAGTGCCAGTGCAACCGTACA
>JBJTXG010000146.1:0-2889 GCA_046082125.1 Ferruginibacter sp.
TTGAACGCCGAGGCTGCGAGTGCTTTTCCATAGGCTGCAAAAACAGGTTCGAGGTCCGGAAAGCGGGTTGCATTTTCATTTTTATGGGAAACCTCCTGTTGCATGAACCCTCGGTAATCATACCCGGAGAAATGGACGAAAACTAATGGTTCAACTGATTGACCGGCTTCCCGGTCCATTACTGAAAATAAATGATCATGGGTGATGATTTTCCGCTCGTGATAATTCCAGGGAGCCATGTTCCAACCTCGTTTCCTGCAGATGGTTAATTCTTGTTCGGTAAACAATGCGGGCAACAGGTTGGTCCATTTTTGATCAGTGGCCATACCGCGGTCGTTATCAAAAAAACAACCGGATCTCAACCGATCATCCCACCAGTTCAAAAAAACAGTGCCGGCACGATCCTTTTTCACGCCAATGAAGCCAAGGTTGAAGGTACCGTTGAGCAGAAACAAATAATCAGGATAATCGCCCTTGAACGGTGTCTGACAATCCAGTATATGAGGCGTGAGCAGAATCGAAGTCCTAGCCAGTTCATCAAACAGAGCGGCAGCACTTCCAAAAAAACAGACATCGGGATCGACATAGACGATTTCGGTGTATCCTTTTTGTTGCATCAAGTACTGAAAGCAACCCGGTTTAATGGCGGTACAAAATTCAACCAGGTTATACTGAAAGGCCATAGCCTGCCAACGGGCTTCGGGCCAGGCCAACGCCTGTCGAGCTGAAATGATATCCTGCGGAACCTTTTCCGATGGCAGATCATCCCAATCATCTGCCGTAAAAATAAAAAACGGCCAATCCCCTTGCCGGGCTACCGAATCTCGGAGCACACGGGCCAAACCAACATAATTTCGGGCAACGATGGTAAACAGGGCTTTCATGTTATCATTTGTTGGTGGAGATCCAACCATATGCTGGTGTTGTAAATGTACTAAATCAATGACAATCAAGCGAACACAGGGGATATCGATCGCGATTTTAATAGGAAAGTGATGAAAAAGAGTATCTTTGAAACACTGGAAATTATACTTGCAAACATGAAAACAGCACTCATTACAGGGATCACCGGACAAGACGGAGCATATCTCGCTGAACTACTTCTCAACAAGGGCTACAATGTCCATGGAATCAAGCGCAGAAGTTCCCTCATGAACACCGACCGGATCGATCACCTGTTTTTTGATAAAAGCATCGCCGACCGCTTTCACCTGCATTATGGCGATCTGACGGACTCAAGTAATCTCATTCGCATCATTCAGCAGACACAACCGGATGAAATCTACAACCTGGCTGCGCAAAGCCATGTTCAGGTGAGTTTTGAAACACCGGAGTATACCGCCAACTCAGATGCGATGGGCGTATTGCGTATTCTGGAAGCGATCCGTATACTGGGTCTGGAAAAGAAAACTCGGTTCTACCAGGCCTCCACCTCTGAGCTATATGGAAAAGTGCAGGAAATTCCTCAAAAAGAAACAACCCCATTCTATCCTCGCTCGCCGTACGGCGTCGCCAAATTATATGGTTACTGGATTACTGTCAACTACCGCGAGGCCTATGACCTTTATGCCGTGAATGGTATTCTGTTTAATCATGAAAGTCCTTTGCGGGGCGAGAGTTTTGTAACTCGTAAAATCACCATCGGTGTTGCCCGCATCGCGCTGGGGTTAGACGATATGCTCTTACTCGGAAACCTCGATGCCAAACGTGATTGGGGACATGCGAAAGATTACGTGGAAGGTATGTGGCTGATGATGCAACAGGAACAGCCGGAAGATTATGTGCTCGCCACCAATGTAACGACCTCCGTGCGCGATTTTGTCCGCATGGCTTTTGACCATGTGGGTGTCACCCTTCGTTTCGAGGGGGATGGTGATCAGGAGAAAGCATTTGTGGAATCATGCCGCCTACCCGACTATCAACTGCCCGTTGGCAAACAGGTTGTGGGTATTCATCCCCGTTATTTCCGTCCGGCAGAAGTCGATTTACTCATCGGTGATGCCTCCAAAGCCAACCAACAGCTTGGCTGGAAACCAAAATATGATTTACCCATGCTGGTTCAGGAGATGATGACGGAAGAGTTGAAATACCAGCGCAGCAAAAAACATTAATCCTGTTTTTTTCGGAAAACAGCCAGTAGCGGATCGGCAACAACGCCCAAAGCAATCATCCGAAGCATAGACAGGTTCCATCCGTGTATACGTATATTCTGTTGCATGAACGACCGAATCAGCTTCCATTTCCCGTCACGCACAAAGCGAAAAACAATTCCCCTGAAGATCCGAAAATTCTTTACCGCAGGCTGGTGAAATATCCGTTTCGCCTGATCGACGCCCTGGCTATAGATCATTTGCACACAATCAGCCAGCGTGTACGCATCGACGTCGTATCGTTCGATAATATGATCTGCAGATTCATGTAACCGTTCGAAGGCAACGGAAGGTGGATTGTAATAATAGGCCTGTTTGTCGAGCACCTGCACCATGGGCATTTTATGTTCTTTGAGTGACGTAACCGCCCAGGTTATACCGCTAGAGCAACCAATCAGCAAATCGCATTTTTTGGCAAAGGCAACGGTCTCCCGAATGGTCAATACACTTCCATCAAACACGTGTGGTGCATCGATCGGCATTTTCTTTCCGGAAGAAAACACAATGGCAATGGACTTATTTTCGATTGCGGCTGCAAATGCACGTAGGTAGTCTACGCTAAAAGCAACCTGTCCGCTGAGTGGTGCACACTCAAACAGGATAATATGCTTGAAGTGGCTTAGGTCATGTTCCTGATAAAAAAGGTGTGCCCGTTGATCTTCTTTGGGAGAGAGAACCAATACCGGTGTAGGATCAACCGTAATCGGTCGTCCGTAATTGCGGTAGATGGACGTTCGGA
>JBJTXG010000147.1:0-8868 GCA_046082125.1 Ferruginibacter sp.
CAGAAAAAAACGGATGTCGGCAGGCGAGAGCTGATTTTTTTCCAGGGCTGATTGCACCGCTTCAAAATCACCGCCCCAGAACAGCGTATCGGACATAGCCTGTCCATCCGGAATCAAGTTAGGACAACGATGTAGAAAATGAAGGGTGTCTGACCCTACGGGACCACCCTCCATAACAATAAGGTCATCCCGGGAAATGGCATCAAACAATTCATGTAATCGGTAGGGCGATTGTTTGTTTAAGATCAACCCAAAACTGCCTTCTTGATCCATGTGCGACATCAAAAAAATAACAGTACGGGTGAAATGATCATCTTGTAAAAAAGGATCGGCAACCAGGAGGCATTGATCTTGCAGCGGGATAGGCGCGTCCATATTTTCTTTATTATTTAATTTGAATGACGATTGATTACAGGATGAAACAATGAAAAAAAGGCATGCGTCACAACCGCATGACAATTTAATTGCTTTGTGGCAAGCTGACAAGTTTTTTGTATTTTACGAAGACGTTAAAATTCATTCAACGATTATTCGGTGTGCGGCATGCCCCTTTTTAGGATGTACCTTTGCACCGGCTTTCACCAACCTACATGAAAAAACTCTTTCCGATTATCATTCTGCTCATTTCCCTTTCGCTGGGCGGACTGATGTACATTCAGTACAGCTGGTATGAAAGTGCCGAAAAAGAGAAAGCCAATCTGCTCCGAGAGAATATTTCACTGGCTGTTTTTGAAGCGGCCGATCGGTTGATGCAAAGTACAGCGGCTTACAGCGAGAAAGAGTTGCAGGCTGCGCGCGCGTTACAGGATGAAGAAATGAAGTTAGCCATATTGAAACCTCTCGTGATTCAGCGTTATACCAAAGACCAGATACGGGCCGTTTTGCGTGAGTCGATGAAAAAATATCATTTAGAAGGCATCTCGGTTGAATTTGCTGTGTTTCAGAACGGATCCGACAACAGTATACAAAGTGAGCAGTTTCGAATGTTGTACGATGACTCGGTGCGCAATACACGCTTTGTGGCGCCCCTTGAATCGCCGAATAATCCGATCGTACAGTCGTTGCCAACCCCGCCCGAGTTTCTGATGGTTTTTGTGCCTGGGCAGGAAGACATTGTGATGCGGGAAATATCAACCATCCTGATCACTACGATCTTGTTTACACTCATCATCCTGGCCGCTTTTTTAATAACGGTCATCGCCTTGTTGCGTCAAAAAAAACTCAGCGAGATTAAATCGGATTTCATTAACAACATGACACATGAATTCAAGACACCATTAGCGACGATTTCGCTGGCGGTCGATTCACTTGGGAATGAGAAAGTGCGTCAAAGCCCCGACAAGGCTCAGTTTTTCATCCAGATCATCAAAGAAGAAAATCAACGGATGAACAAACAGGTGGAAACGATTTTACAAGCTTCCCTGTTGGAACGCAGTGAACTTAAATTGAATCTGCATTTGACATCGGCCCATGCGTTGATAGCCACCGTTATCAATAAGATTCAGTTACAGGTTGAGAAAAAGGGAGGACAAATAGAGGTTTCATTTCAGGCCAATCATGACAAAATTCTGGCGGATAATGTGCATTTCACCAATATCATCAACAACCTACTTGATAATGCCATCAAATATTCCAAAGAAGAGGGCATGCAAATCACCGTATCCACACAGAACAAAGGCAAAAAACTCGAAATCATGATTGCCGACAATGGCATCGGTATGAGCCGGGATACCCAAAAACGCATCTTCGAAAAATTTTATCGGGCACATACCGGAAACATCCATAATGTCAAAGGATTTGGTCTGGGGCTTTCCTACGTCAAATCCATTATAGAGGCTCACAAGGGCACGATTCGGGTAGACAGTAAACCAGGTCAGGGTTCTACCTTTATTTTATCGCTACCTACCGCCTAATTATTCACATTTTTTAATGGTTATTCACATTGCCTATAGGCAAATGGCTATTTTTTGCCATAAACCGCCCGAGAACATTGAAAAATAGGGTTGTGGATAAAAAAACAGGGTGTTTTTTTGTGTCACAAAGTGGTAAAAAGTGTTATTTTGTGTCGTTATTAATCAAATTCCCTGATTTCATGATCAGTTTCATTGGAGAGTATGAGTCTACGGTTGACGCCAAAGGTCGCTTTTTGCTGCCAATGGGGTTCCGTAAACAACTGCCCGAGGCAGACTCTCCGGTGTTTGTATTGAACCGGGGCTTTGAAACGTGTTTGACCCTGTATCCCATACAGTCCTGGAGTCCGCTTTTTGCAAAGATCAGCACATTGAATGATTTCAATCCGGAAGTACGGGCATTTCGGCGCTTTTTTCTGAATGGTGCCGTACAAGTGGAACCGGATAGTGCCGGCCGCCTGTTGTTGCCACGTAATCTGATGGAGTTTGCCGGTATTGGCAAGGACATTGTTCTTGTTTCGGCACTCAATAAGATTGAAATCTGGGATACTGTCAAATACAACGAGTTCTTTAATTCCATGTCGTCGGATGATTTCAGTCGTTTGGCGAACAGCGTGATGAACATGCCTGGTATGCCGGATATGCTGTCATAATGCTCAATCAGGAACCCATGCAGTCCAACTACCACATACCGGTTTTGCTGCAGGAAACCGTAACGGGCTTAGTGACAAATCCGGATGGCTGCTATGTGGATTGCACGTTTGGTGGAGGCGGTCATAGCCGGTCGATCTTAAGTCGGCTGAGCGATACCGGTCGGTTGTTCGCATTCGATCAGGATGCGGATGCCCGACAGAATCTGCCGGATGATCCACGGATCACCTTTATTCCGGAAAACTTCAGGCACCTGGAGCGATTTCTTCGGCTGTATAATGTACCGGCTGTTGACGGAATCCTGGCCGATCTGGGCATCTCCAGTCATCAGATCGATGTGCCTGAACGTGGCTTTTCGACCCGATTCGATGCCCCGTTGGATATGCGGATGGATCAGAGACAACCCACGGATGCCGCCACGCTGATTGCCCAACTGGATGAAAAGGCCCTGCATCGGTTATTGGAGCAATATGGCGAAGTAACCAACGCGCGAACTCTGGCACGTGTGATCGTGGAGCAGCGTAGGCAACGACCCATCAAAACGGTGTTTCAGTTTCGGGAAGCCGTTCATAGTGCCGTTGTTGGGAATCCGAACAAGTACTTCGCTCAGGTTTTTCAGGCGCTTCGCATGCAGGTGAATGATGAGATGGGTGCGTTGAAGAACATGATAGAGCAAACCGCCCGATGCCTGAAGCCTGGAGGGCGAATGGCCGTCATCACATTTCATTCGATCGAAGACCGCATCGTGAAACAGCTGATAAAAGGCAACATGGAAGAAAAAGAAACAATAACCGACCTCTTTGGAAATAAATCCGAATCCATTTTCAAATCCATTACCCGAAAACCAATCCTTCCCACACCCGACGAAATACGAATCAACCCAAGATCCAGAAGTGCCAAGCTCCGAATCGCTGAAAAAAAAGCAGATGTCCACGCCTAAAAACAACAACATCCGGGAACTATTTGAATGGCGGAAATGGTTTAGCCATCAGAATATCATCTCGTATATCCCATTCATTTTGTTTTTGAGCTTACTGGCAATTCTGTATATCTACAACGGCCATCATGCGGATAAACTGATAAAAAAAATGGCCCTTACTGAAAAGCACATGAAAGAGCTTGAGTTCGAATATAAATCAGTGAAAAGTGATGTTGTTTTTCGCAGCAAACCAACTGAACTGATCAAAGTGGTCGCGCCTCTCGGACTCATCGAGCCACAAGGAGCCCCCACCTACCTGAATGATTCATCATCTATAAAAAACAACAATCCATAACGCAATGAATGTTCGTAAAGACATATTGTGGCGGGTTAATTTGAGTTTCATCCTCATTCTCTTGCTGGGGTTGGGTATTTTAAGCCGTGTCGCTTACATTCAAGCCGTTGAAGGAAAATACTGGAAAGCGAGACGCGACAGTATGCAATTGTCTTATGTGTCTATTCCGGCACAACGCGGTTCCATTTTCAGTGAGGATGGCAATATCCTCAGTACATCAGTGCCTGAATATGATGTGTATATTGATTTCAGACCGGCCGGTTTGCGTGCCAATCAGGGAAAACTGTTTTATGATAATCTGGATTCCCTCAGTGTCGCGCTCAGTGGTTTATTCAAAGATTCAACCAATACGTCACCAAGCTATTATCGGACTAAACTGGAGCAGGCGTTTAAGGATCAGCAATCCCGCTTTTTACTGAAGCGTCGAATCACCTTCGATCAAATGCTTGCCCTCAGCAAGTTTCCGCTGGTTCGGGAAGGCCGGAATAAAAGTGGATTTTTGTTTGAACTGCGTGATCGCCGGATCAACCCGTACGGATTGTTAGCCAATAGAACCATTGGTATCTCCCGAAAAGATTCTACCAAAAATGTTGGATTGGAAAAAAGCTACGACAGTTTGCTGCGTGGCCAATCCGGACAAAAACTGGTCCGTTGGGTAGCGGGCTCCCGCAGTACGGTAGACGGATCGGAGGTGGAACCCGTCAATGGAAAAGATGTGATCACGACCCTGGATATCTATATGCAGGATGTGGCCGAACAGGAGCTGATGAATATGCTCGTAGGCAATAAATCGCAGCACGGCACCGTGATCGTAATGGAAACGGCAACCGGAAAAATCAAAGCCATCGCCAATTTAGGAAAAGCGGCGGAAGGACATTATGTGGAAGATATGAATTACGGTATCGGAAAAGCAACCGAACCTGGATCCGTATTTAAACTCGCCACCTTGTTGAGTTTGCTTGATGATAATTATGTAACCAGCAACACACCGGTCGATTGTGAGGGTGGGGTTAAAACTTTTTACGGACTACGGATTAAGGATTCGCACCTTGGTACGGGAGTGATCACCGTTAAAGAGGCCTTCTTACGAAGCAGTAATGTGGCGTTTGCCAAGCTCGCTTTTCAATATTACGGCAGTCAGCCGATGAAGTGGTGGCAACACCTGGATCGTTTCCGCTTGAACAAAATGACAGGCATCGATATCGTCGCCAGCTCAGGGAAGCCAACTATAAAAAAACCGGGAGACAAAGCCTGGGGAGCTACGACTATTCCATATATGGCTCATGGCTATGAGGAACTCGTTACGCCATTACATATGCTGATGCTCTACAACGCAGTTGCTAACAATGGTCGGATGATGAAGCCATACCTGGTGAATGCCATTCGGGAACAAGGACAGGATGTGCAAACGTTTTCACCGGAAGTGCTGGTTGAAAAAATTTGTTCAGACAAAGCCATTGCCCAGGCCAAAGAATGTTTACGTGCGGTAGTTGACAGTGCTCATGGAACCGGACACCGGATTCTGTTTGACTCAGCATATAAGATAGCCGGCAAGACAGGAACGGCTGTTAGTGCACTCGACAACAAGGGTTATAACAAAGGCAATAAAATATATCAATCCTCTTTTATCGGTTATTTCCCGGCAGACAACCCCAAATACTCGATAGCCGTCGTAATTCAGAACAATCAACACTCTGTGCGTTACTACGGAGCTGATGTAGCCGGTACAGTGTTTAAAAAAGTCAGCGACAAGATTTACAGAAGATATATAGAAGGAAATAAATCAGCGCAGCAGCCTCTTGCCGATACGGTTATTCACAACACGTACGGTATGCGCACTGACCTGGAAAAAATCTTTACGGATTTGAATATGCCGGTATCCGGATCGAACGCAGGTAATTCCACCTGGGTGAAATCGACCATGCAGTCCGGCAAGAATGCCATACAAGGCGTACAAAACAGCCAATCGAATTCAACGCCTGATGTCAGTGGCATGGGAGTGAAGGATGCAGTGTATATGCTCGAGTCGAAAGGATATGTGGTCATCGTACATGGCAAAGGAAAAGTCACCAGTCAAAGTATTCCAAAAGGAACTCCGATAATAAAAGGTAAACAAATCATACTCATCCTTAACTGATCCAATAACATTCATGCTGCAGGAATTGCTATATAAGGTTCCCCTGACCGGTGTCTACGGAAAAACAGACATCGGGATTCGGAGCCTCCACACCGATTCCAGGCAGGTTGAAGCAGGAAGTATGTTTATCGCAATCCGAGGAACCGTATCAGACGGTCATTCTTTCATCGATCAAGCGATTGAGTGTGGAGCCGTAGCTATTCTCTGTGAAACACTTCCCGATAAACGACAGCCAGCTGTTACCTACGTTCAGGTAGCTGATTCGGCACTGGCTCTGGGGATTGTGTGTGACCATTTTTATAAAAGTCCCTCCGCATCCATGTGCGTGGTCGGTGTAACCGGTACAAACGGAAAAACAACCACCGCCACGGTTCTGTATGATTTGTATACTTCACTAGGGTATGTTTGCGGCTTGATCAGCACGATCCGGATACGCATCGGGCAACAGGAAATAGACTCAACCCATACGACCCCGGATGCCATCCGTCTGCAGCAACAGCTCGCGTCTATGCAAGAGGCGGGCTGTACTCATGTTTTCATGGAATGCAGTAGTCATGCCATTCATCAGCACCGGATTGCCGGGATTCGTTTTGCTGTGGCTGTATTTACAAACATCACCCATGATCATCTGGATTATCACCAGACATTCAACGAATATGTTCGCGTAAAAAAATCATGGTTCGACGGACTCGAAAAAGACGTGCTGGCTATCAGCAATGCCGATGATAAACGGGGAAAACTAATGCTTCAGGATTCGGCGGCCAAGAAATACTATTACGGTATTCATCACATAAGCGATTTCACCGGCAAACTGCTTGATTGTGATCTGAGTGGGTTACACATGCGGGTAGCGGATACGGATGTGCACTTTGCCATGATCGGGGCCTTCAATGCTTATAACCTGCTGGCAGTATATGCCGTAGCTGTTTTGTTGGGTGAAGACAAGCAGAAGGTGCTGGAAAAATTGTCGGTATTAAAAGGGGCACAAGGTCGTTTTGAACCGATAGTCAGTAAGCTGAAGCAGGTGGTAGGGATAGTAGATTATGCCCACACGCCTGATGCATTATTGAATGTACTTGCCACAATTCATAACCTGCGCAAGAAAGACACCAAGGTGATTACTGTTGTGGGATGTGGAGGTAACCGTGATCGTGAGAAGCGCCCGTTGATGACTCAGGTTGCCTGTCAGTACAGTGACTGCGTGATTCTCACATCGGATAACCCGCGCTTTGAAAAACCAGAGATGATTTTGGAAGACATGCAAACCGGCATCAACATCACGGATCGAAAAAAATGTTTGGTCATTGTAGATCGGAAAGAAGCGATTCGTACGGCAGTCCGCTTAGTCCAACCGGCTGATATTTTGTTGTTGGCCGGAAAGGGGCATGAAACCTATCAGGAAATACAGGGTGTAAAGTATCCCTTCGATGATAAGGAAATATTACAGTCGGTATTTGATGAAATGGAATATTAAAATAAGAATTGTTTAATTTTTATGTTGTATCATCTGTTTGAATGGCTCGCGAAACAAGACATCCACATAGTGGGTGAGCGCTTGTTCCAGTTTATTTCATCCAGGGTGATTCTGTCTTTGGTTTGTTCATTACTGATTGCCACCATTTTTGGCAAACGTATAATTCAATTTTTACAACGTCGTCAGTTGGGAGAGTCGGTGAGGGAACTGGGATTGGCGGGCGAGTCACAGAAAGTCGGAACACCAACCATGGGCGGAATCATATTGATTTTAGCCATTGTGGTTCCCACATTGCTGTTTGCCAATTTAGATCGTGTTTACATACAACTGATGATTCTCTCAACTGTTTGGATGGGAGCCATCGGCTTTTTGGATGATTATTTGAAAATCCGGGCAAAACAGCTTGCAAAAGAAAAAGGTATTGCGTATAAAAAAGCCGACGCGGATGGCCTAGCCGGCTGGTTCAAAATCATTGGCCAGGTCGTATTGGGCGTCATCGTGGGCGCCACGCTTTATTTTCATCCCAATGTAGTGGTGAAGCGAGAAGTTGTTCAGCGTACAACGTCTGTTGCACAACCAGCGGGTCAGTCACAGCAAATGAAGGCTCAGCTGGATACGATGATGGTCAATGGTCGAACGCGGGTGTTTACCAATACGAAGAGTGTGATTACAACCATTCCGTTTGTGAAAGGTCATGAGTTCAACTATGCGCGGCTACTGCCCAAGTCTTTAGAGTCGTATGCATACATTGTTTATATTCTAATTGTCATTTTTATCGTCACCGCGGTTTCCAACGGAGCCAACATTACGGATGGGCTTGATGGGTTAGCTACCGGCGTCAGTGCGATCATTGGCGTATGCCTGGGCATTTTTGCCTATGTAAGCGGTAACCTGCGCTTTGCCGAATACTTGAACATCATGTATATCCCGAATTTGGGTGAGCTGTCCATTTTTATCGCGGCTTTCGTTGGGGCTTGTATTGGTTTTCTTTGGTACAATGCCTATCCGGCTCAGGTGTTTATGGGAGATACAGGCAGTTTGGCGTTGGGTGGCATCATTGCGGCATTGGCCATCATAGTTCGGAAAGAATTATTGATCCCAATTTTCTGCTTTGTTTTTTTGATCGAGAATCTGAGTGTTATGCTGCAGGTGACCTATTTCAAATATACCAAGAAAAAATACGGAGAAGGTAAACGAATCTTTTTGATCAGTCCCCTTCACCATCACTATCAAAAAAAAGGATTTCATGAAAGTAAAATCGCGGTCCGTTTCTGGATCATCACAATCATCAGTGTGGCCATGGCCATCGTTACACTGAAGCTAAGATGATTAGAAACAGCCTATAAATAGATAACCCAAAACCCCTTGAAAATTTGCTACCCATTAAATTCAATGCTTTTGAAGAACCAATTTTAATCTGCC
>JBJTXG010000148.1:0-5048 GCA_046082125.1 Ferruginibacter sp.
ACCGTCACGCGTTTTCTTCTTTTTGTAATAATACCGTCGCATAGGCCACCAGCCCCTCCTCTCGTCCTACAAAACCCATCCGTTCGGTGGTGGTGGCTTTCACAGACACGTCGGCCGGTTCAATGTTTAAAATCTGGGAAATCACCGATTGTATCTGTGGCAGGAATGGCGCAATTTTAGGCCTTTCCAAACAGAGCGAAGAATCCACGTTAACCACTCGGTAACCACGTTCCTTGATTAACGAGAATGAGTGTGATAATAGCTTTTTACTATCAATCCCTTTGTATTGCGGGTCGGTATCCGGAAAATGCTTGCCTATATCTCCCAGTCCCAGCGCACCTAATAAGGCATCACAGAGGGCATGCAAAAGCACATCGGCATCGCTGTGACCCAAGGCTCCTTTTTCATGAGGAACCTGCACCCCACCAATCCATAACTCCCGTCCCTCAACCAGTTGGTGAAAATCAACCCCGGAGCCAATTCGGTAAGACATAATTAAAATTGAATTTCAGTATTAAAAAGTGAACCAATTTTTGAACCTTTCAGTCTAGCTTATTTGATAAAGCGGATGATTCGGCCATATTTCATTGACAAAAAAACGCAGGCGCTATTATTTCCTTGCTGCAAGGTAATTAAAAAGCGAGTAACCTTGTTTGTTTCCATCCGAGCATTCGTTATCACGGGTATATTTTAGAAAAAAAAAGCGCTTTCGGTTTGAAAGCGCTTTTTTGATTATATCAGACTATTATTACAGTTTGTCCATATCAAACAAAATGCTGAAGCGCAGTGTGTTCGACAATGGATTTCTGTTCACGCCGGAACCAGTTGGTAACAGGTATGAGAAATTCAAACCGTATGTGCTGTATTTTAAGCCCGCACCCAGTGTAAAGAAGCGACGGTCGCCTTTTACTCTGTTCTCGTAGAAATAACCCGCACGCATCGCGAACTGATTTTTGTACCAGTACTCAGCACCGGCCGATACACTGATTTCTTTGAAATCGTCACCATCGGCGATCGAGCTGAACCAGCTGCCAACCACCCCTTGTGAACGATAATCAGCAATAGATAATGAATCGGTTGCAGTTGGTGGCGTTGGAACTAATAACTTATTTAAATCAAGGGCAAAGGTGATTTTGTTATCGGCATCAAAAACTTTGTTGTATGCCGCACCAACACCTAAATTTGCCGGAATAAAATCTTTTTGGTTAGCATCATTGGTATATGATATTTTAGATCCCAGGTTACTCAAGGTAGCACCAAAATCAAACCCGTTTCCGGAGGCATTCGTTCCTTTGTAGAAGAAATGAACATCGCCGGCAACTGCTGTACCAGGCTTATAATTAGTTCCGTTTACAGTACCATTAACCAAATTTGAATTGATATAGCGGAGCGCTACACCCAAGCCCATCTTATCAGACAATTTGCGGGAATAACCCACATCCAATCCGAATTCACGGGGATTTCCCTCTTGGAGTAGATTTCCACTAGCGTCTGTAAATTGAATTTTACCCAAGCTGAAGTAACGGAGTGAACCGGTGATCGCTTGCTCATCATCTAATTTATAATAACCAGACAGGGAAGCGAGGTATACATCGTTCAGTTTCAGGTCGGAAAGCCATGGTGAGTAGGTGGCTGAAACAGCCAGTTTCTTGCTAGCAAAAGGCACTTTGGCGATATTCCAGAAAGCCGAGTTGGCATCGGCTGATGTGGCGATACCGGCGTCACCCATGCCACCTGCGCGAGCATCAGGGCTTATACGAAGGAATGGAACTGCCGTGGTTACTACATTGATTGGGTCAGCATCCTGAGCCTTTACAGAAGAATAAGTACCGACCAGTGCCATGACTAGTGCAGTCAGTTTAACGGTTGTTTTTTTCATGCGAATTTGTCTTGGTTAAGTAGAAATCTTGCTATACTTAAAATTGTGGTTTAAAGGTCTGATGACCCTTGTTATGGGGTGTAAAAATAGGGGTTTTATCGAATTGGCCAATTTTTTCTTTGGTTATCCATCAAAACGAAAAAAAGTGACTTTTTATTGCTTGGTTCATGCTTGTGTCAAGAAGATCCGTCCAATCTGTTATTTTTTTCCAAAAAAGCGAAAATCCCATACAAAACCGGGCAAAGTAATTATATTCGCGCTGTAGACAGGCATGCCATTTGTACAATAACAACCTGTCTCATTCGTTAACCCACTTGCAAATAATAACGTATACATGCAACTGAATTCCCTTCTTCGCATTACCGCCGTGTCCGCACTGGCCATCTTTACCTTAAGTTCCTGTGGCATTTTTGGCAAGAAAAAAGCCAAATCGTCGATGACAGGCTGGACCTACGACGACAAAAACATGGGTAACTTCCATGTAAATAAAATCAAATATCCCAAGGCTGGTCCAGGACTTGTTTTTGTTCAGGGCGGTACCTTCACCATGGGTGCTAAAGATGAAGATGTAATGGGCGACTGGAACAACATACCAAGAAGGGTTACCATTCCTTCGTTCTTCATCGACGAAACAGAGGTTGCCAATGTGCACTATCGTGAATACCTCTATTGGCTGGAAAACACATTCAATGGCGACACCAGTATCATGAAGCGGGCATTACCCGACACCTTGGTCTGGCGCGAAGAACTTGGTTACAATGAACCGTACGTGGAGTATTACTTGCGCTATCCATCTTTCAACTACTACCCTGTGGTGGGTGTCAGCTGGAGACAAGCTCACGATTTTGCCATATGGCGTTCTGACCGTGTTAATGAGTTGATCCTGATGAAAAAAGGATACCTGAAAAAAGATTTTGCCAAGAAAGAAATGAAAGGCGGTGGAGCAGATGGATCGTTCAACACAGAAACATACCTACTGAACCCGGAAATGATTCGGAACAAAAATAAACCTACCAAAACCGACCTGCGTGACATCAACAACAAACCCCGCAGCACGGTCAAAATAGAAGATGGTATCATGAATATGTCTTATCGTCTGCCAACGGAAGCTGAGTGGGAATATGCTGCTTATGGATTACTGGGACAAAATCCAAACCCAACAAAAAATCCCCGCAAACGCGGAGAAGAATTACGTTCCAACCAACAAATTTACACGTGGGGCAAAAACATCAATGGATTACGTGATAGCCGCCGAGGTAGTTTCCAAGGTGATTTTCTAGCCAACTTTAAGCGTGGAAATGGTGACCATGCCGGTGTCGCCGGTGGTCCGAACGATAACGCCCCTATCACAGCTCCGGTAAATTCATTCTATCCAAATGCGTTTGGTCTGTACAACATGTCTGGTAACGTGAGTGAGTGGGTTGAAGACGTTTACCGTCCGTTGACTTCCACCGATGCCCAGGACTTCAACTATTTCCGCGGTAACAAATTCACCAAAGTGTTCAAAAACAGCAGCGGACAAATTGAGCGTGACAGTATGGGACGTGTGAAGCGTTCCGATATCTCTGATGAAGAGGTAAAAAATAGAATCAATTACCAAAAAAATAATGTGATTGACTATCTTGATGGTGACTCACTCAGTGGCTCCTCCTATGGATATGGAGTAACCTCACTGGTAAATGATCAATCAAGAGTTATTAAAGGAGGTAGTTGGAACGATATGCCTTATTGGCTCTCTCCTGGAACTAGAAGGTACCTTCAGGAAGATATGGCCAGCAACACCATCGGATTCCGTTGCGCCCAAACCTATCTTGGGCCTCAACAAGGACCCGGATTTAAAGAAGGTAAATTCTTCGGAAAACGAAGAGCAAAAAGAAAATAAAAAAAAGACCTCCGTTTCGGAGGTTTTTTTTTGGGGCATCCTTCTTGCTGTTTTTTGATTTAACATATTTTAGATTAGCCATCCTCGTTTATTTGATGTAAATAAAGTAGTTTTAGTGACATAACTGAACCGGTATGCGTACAAAATCACTTTCCATGTGGCTGCTTGTTGTTGTTTTTTCGTTAGTGCATGCCAATGATAGCGTCTTTGCCCAATCGAACTGCAAACTGGATATTTCCAACGTAAACGACTTCCAGGCGTTTGGCACGTTGGTATACTATTCGGCGGATTTCAAAAATCTTTCAGATAAAACGATAGAGCGATTCGAATTCACGGCTGTTTTTAAAGATCAACATGGCACAGAACTAAAGCGAACGTCGGAAGTGTATAATGAAACTGGGGGGTCAAAACCCATCGCGCAGGGATTTACAAAAACATTACGAAAAACCGTAAACATCAAGGGCGCAAAAACTGTTGATATAAAAATTGATAAAATTATTTTTTACGACGGCAGTTTTTGTCCATAACTTTCATCGTAACAAACAACGCAAAACGCCCATCGACATGACGGGCGTTTTTTGTAGCGGAGACGGCGAGATTCGAACTCGCGATACAGTTTCCCGTATACACACTTTCCAGGCGTGCTCCTTCAACCACTCGGACACGTCTCCAATGAATAAGTGGAGGGCAAAGGTAACGCAGTTTGATGGATATTAAAAAACCTCCAGTACCTTTTCCATCTGGGTGCTTCTTGATCCTTTGATCAGTACCTGTGCATTTTCCAATGGATTGGATCTCATGTATTCAGCGGCCTCATCCGCATACAGAAAACAAGGATATTCCGGATTTAAAATACAGAAGGACTCTCCTACGAGTATCACTGCTTTCCAGGAAAATTGCTTTAACAAGTTCAATAGGTCGCGGTGTTCTTTTTCCGTATCAACTCCCAGTTCCATCATGCCGCCCAGGATGAGCACTTTATTGCATCCGGGCATTTTGGCAAAATTCTCAATGGCCAGTCGCATACTGGACGGATTAGCATTGTACGCATCCAGTACAATCGTGTTGTTTCCACGTCGGATTAACTGTGATCGACTGTTGGTAGGTTCATAAGCCTCAATAGCCGACTTGATTTTGTTGGCCGGCACACCAAAATGCCATCCGACGGTTATGGCAGCGAGCACGTTAGGCAAGTTGTAACTCCCCACCAGCTTGGTTCGAATAATACCGGTGAGTGGACCGCGAGCCACCTGAACCTGCAAAAAGGAATCGCCTTCCACTGCGGCA
>JBJTXG010000149.1:0-5396 GCA_046082125.1 Ferruginibacter sp.
TGAAAAAAATCGGATTCCGTTATTTGGCATCTATGTACATGGGGAACTTATTTCCGGTAGTCAATCGTGGAATGAAAAAAGCGGCTGTGCAGGAAAACTGGTCAACAGTATAGACGCTGCTTTAGCAGCAGATAATGATAACACAAAAGCGATCATTCAGCCCTCTGTATTAGATGATTATAAGATAGCACCGTTGGTCCAATACACACAGAGAGATCGTATGATACAATTCAAACCGATTACTATTATACTCGTTTACAGTTATGGGTTCGGGAATTTCTATAATGCGTTTTACCGCGATGTGATACAGCGTGTGCAATCCTATGAAGATCGTTGCCGGCTTTTTGTGATTACGATTGATCCATTACACACCTTACCCGAGTGATATGAAATTCGTTTTATTCTTCTTACTGATACCTGCTTGTGTATGTGCGCAGCGATTTCAACTATTCGACCATTATACGATCGGTCCTGAGTTGGTTTCTTGGTCGGCTTACCGGCCTGTTGTATTTCAGTCAGTTTCCTTATCCCCGAGACCGGATAAACAAAATCCGTACACGTCCATTCATCTGGTGCGCGATGATAAAGGCGACTGGCATCATCTACTTATCCAAACGGATCCATCCGGCGGATGTCAGTTCATAGCCATGCATTCGTCACTGTATGACCTGTTTCAATGCGGATCTAAAAATCGTCTATCCGTGGAAGAGTGCCTGATGAAAATCGATCAATGGTTGCTGCCGTCGGAAAAAACAGATCGTCTGTTGGCTTGTTTGTTGGAGCGAATCAATGAATGTAAGCGGTGATGAGCAGTTATTGGCCGGAGAGATGATTCCATCCCTGTGCCACCAGAGCGTGTTTATTGCCGGACCGGGTAATCAGGTGCATGCCTTCTTCTGGGGCGGTCATATAACCAATGACAGATACCAGCGGGTTCTGACTGATTTTCTCGTAATCCGATTGCTGGATGGTAAACAAAAGTTCATAGTCTTCACCGCCACTTAAAGCGCAGGCCGTTGGATCGAGATTCAATTTGTAAGCAAACGCTTTCATGTCTTCATGAAAGGGTAGTTTGTCTTCGTAAAGGATACAACCGGTGGTTGATTGATTGCAGAGGTGCATGACATCACTGCTGAGACCATCACTCACGTCAATCATAGCCGTTGGTTGAACAGATGCGGCTGCCAGTGATTCGATGACGTCTTTCCGGGCTTCCGGTTTTAATAAACGGCCGACGATGTATGATTGTCCTTCGAGATCGGGTTGAGAGCCGGTTTCCGTATAAATCTTTTTCTCGCGTTCCAGCAGGGTAAGTCCTAAGAAAGCAGCCCCAAGGTCGCCGCTGACACAGATCAGGTCATTGGCTTTGGCGCCGGAGCGGCTGACCCATTGGTCGGGTGCCGATTCCCCGATGGCGGTGATGCTGATGATGAATCCTTTTTGTGAAGAGGAGGTATCACCACCGACAAGATCAACATGATATTGTTTGCAGGCTGCGTAAATGCCTTCATAAAAATCATGGAGCGCCTCCACACTGAATCGGTTGCTGAAGCCGATGTTCACGACGATTTGCGTGGGCTGGGCGTTCATCGCATAGATATCACTGAGGTTTACCACAACGGCTTTGTAACCCAGGTGTTTCAGCGGTGTGTAGGATAAGTCGAAGTGAATGCCTTCGATGAGCATATCCGTAGAAATCACGGTTTGTCTGCCAAAATGATCGATGACCGCACCGTCGTCGCCGATGCTCAACAGGGTGGAGGATCGGTTTGCTTCATTGTTTTTTGTCAGATGGCTGATGAGACCAAACTCACCCAGGGAAGATACTTCGGTGCGTGGTGTTTCCATAAATTAATCGTTGGCGCTGGTTGTTTTTTCACCTCGTACATACGCCAACAGCTCGTTGTGTATGTGTCCATTGGTGGCGAGAATGTGTGGTTGGTAAGGCGAGTAGGGGTTCCCTTCAAAATCGGTGATGCGTCCGCCGGCTTCTTCCACAATCAAAAATCCGGCTGCCGAGTCCCAGGCCTGCAGGTGGTGTTCATAGAAGCCGTCAAAGCGACCGGCCGCAACCCAGCAAAGATCAATGGCAGCCGAGCCTAACCGACGAACGGGAATACCTTGTTTGACCAGCCGTTCAAAAACCTGTATCGGCCCGTTGGAAGAATCAATATACGTATAAGGAAATCCGGTGACCAGACAGCTTTTGATCACCGTTGATTTTTGGCTGACGTGCAGTCGACGGTCATTCAGGTAAGCACCCAGGTCTCGCTGAGCAAAAAAGAGTTCATTGATAAAGGGATTGTAAACAGCACCCAAGATCATTTCACCATCTTTTTCCAGGGCAATACTAACACAGCAAAGCGGAATTCCGTTGGCAAAATTCACGGTTCCGTCGATCGGATCGATGATCCATTTGAAGGAACTGTTGCTCGGAATGGCACCCGTTTCCTCACTCAGGATGAAATGATCAGGAAACTGCGACTGAATGACCGCGATGATTGCTTTTTCGGATGCATGGTCGGCCTCTGTTACGAGGTTGTTGATGCCTTCTTTGTTGGTGATTTCAAATTTCTTGTCAAAATAGTGCCGCAACTGTTCTGCACCAGCCTGAACGGATTGTAACAAAGTGTCTTTAAACATACGGCAAAGATATTCTAAATGTTTCTTCCCCTTGCAAACCAATGTTTCGATACGCCATAATCATCGGCTGTTTGTGGATTTATTCATTACTTTACGTCACAAATTAGCGTATGCGTCATCTTATTTTATTCTCTCTTTTATGGTTCGTATGGTCTGCCAACGCCCAACGGCAGTCGCTTGGCCCGAATCAGTATTTCAAAAATAATTTTAATGGTATCGTGAAGCCGTTGCCAGTGATCAGCCAATGGATAGATGATGATCATTACACCCAAAGTGGTAAAACGATCCATGCGGCTACTGGACAGCAGGACATGCTTGCATCTATTGTGTCGAATGAATCACCGGTTGTATCCGTTCGATCCAACGATTTGTATTACACCTTCGATGGAACGGAAAAAAAACTGACACAGGATGCTGATCTGGAGGTTAATCCGGTGCTGAGTCCGGATGGCAACTTTGTAGCCTACACGAAAAAAAACGACTTGTATGTGGTTTCAGTTGCTGATGCGCATGAAACCCGCCTCACGACGGATGGCAGTGAACTCATACTCAACGGCTATGCAAGTTGGGTCTATATGGAAGAGATTTTGGGACGAGCCAGTCAATATCGGGCCTTTTGGTGGAGTCCGGATAGCAAGACCATCGCTTTTTTCCGGTCAGATGATACGCAGGTTCCGGAGTTTGTAATGACCGATGCCCCCGGCACCCATGGTACCATTACCCGTTTACGTTATCCCAAAGTGGGCGACCCCAATCCCAGCGTCAAAGTCGGTATGGTTTCGCCGCAAGGAGGACGTATCGTTTGGGCTGATTTCAACGAAACCGATGATCAATATTTTGGACTGCCTTATTGGAAACCGGATGGACAAACACTCCTGGTTCAATGGATGAACCGAAAACAAAACCAATTAAAAATATGGGCGGTCAATCCAGCTGACGGATCCAAAGCTTTGTTCATGACCGAAGAGCAGAAGACCTGGATCAACCTCGACGACGAGGGAAACCGCATCCGCTTTCTGAAGAACGGAACCGGATTTATTTATCGCAGTGATGCCAATGGATATGATCAACTATATCTCTATGATATGAACGGTCGGTTGAGAAATGCGATCAATACCGGTAATACCATCGTCACAGATGTGGAGCACATCGATGAAAAAAACAAATGGGTTTACTTTCTGGCTCGTAAGGAAAATACCGCGCGCACCGATTTTTACCGCGCCTCTTTTTCAGGCAAAAAGCAACAACGCCTCACCTTTGGTGAATATCATCACAGCTCGATTCTGCTGTCACCGAATGCCCGCTATTTCATTACCACGTATGGTAACGCCGAAACACCGGACCGGATAACGCTGCTGAATACAAATGGAAAAATAATCCGGGAGCTGGGCGACTCAAAAGGCGATGCCTTTGATCAAACAGCGCTGGCACGTACCCAACTGATCCGTGTGCCCAGTGAAGACGGCCTGTTTTCATTACCGATGAAAGTGACCTGGCCGGTTAACATGGAAAAAGGAAAAAAATACCCAGTGCTTGTATCCATTTATGGTGGACCCAATGCCGGTCGGGTCTGGGATAGCTGGGCTCTTTCCGGAAGCCAGCAATGGTATGCCCGTGAGGGTTTGATTCAGGTGGCTATGGATCACCGGGCCAGCGGCCATTTCGGAAAAGCGGGTGTCAATTACATGTATCATAATCTTGGATACTGGGAAATGAAAGACTACGCAACGATGGTCAAGTGGTTGGTTGAAAACGGACAGGCCGATCCCTCCAAAATCGCTATCACCGGATTTAGTTATGGCGGGTATCTCAGTTGCTATGCGCTCACGGTTGCTTCGGATGTGTTTACCCATGCAATGGCCGGCGGAAGTGTGATTGACTGGACCTTGTACGATTCTCACTATACCGAGCGATACATGGGAACACCGGCAGATAATCCGGATGGCTATCGGTCCAGCAGTGTGCTGACACATGTGAAAAACTACAAAGGCCTGTTGCAACTTGTTCACGGCATCGTTGATGAAAACGTTCACATGCAAAACAGCATTCGGTTGGCCAGTGCGCTACAGGATATCAAAAAAGACTTCGAGTTTATGACTTACAGCGGTGGCCGACATGGTTGGGGAGGTGCCAAGGGGGCGCATTTTCAAAATCTCAAAACACGGTTTATATACAAACACCTCCTAGAAAAACCAGTTCGGGATGATCTGTTGCGATAAGGTTGATGTGCGAGTAGTATCAGTCGAACGTACGTCTGCTGTCGCCAGTTATTGGTATGGGCGCTCCTTCGAATGCCGGTTTTTTTGCGGTTGCAAATTCGTAGAAGGCTTTTACATTAGCCATATATTCCCGTAGTCGAAGGTAAAGCCGGCTTTCATACAGTCTTTTGTCTGCCGGGAAACCGATTGCATCAATACCCATTCGGTTAGCCGTAAATACGGCCCGTCGCAAGTGAAAATCCTGTGTAATCACAATGGCATCGGTCACCTGAAAAATATGTTTCGCCCGGAACATGCTGCTATACGTATCAAATCCGGCATGATCCAAAAAAAGCACACTGTCCGGCACCTGATGTTGTTGAAGATAGCGTTTCATGGCATTTACTTCATCGTAGGTCGGCCGGCCGTGATCACCGGACAATAAAAAACGCTTGATTTTACCCATTTGGTATAATTCCAAAGCCGTTTGCAAGCGGTCTTTCAATATGTTCGATAACTCTCCGTTTTCTTTTACCTTGGCTCCTAATACAATGG
>JBJTXG010000150.1:0-3818 GCA_046082125.1 Ferruginibacter sp.
CTCAACGCACGATCTGAAATGGACAAAAACGCAGTACTTCGATTCGTTTATGACCCTGAAAAAAAATAATCAGGTCTTGCGAATAATTCGTTGAACTTTTTCAAGAATCAGTCGCTCTTTTTCCAATGCATCCAGTTCCATTTGTTGACATTCGCCCAACACCGTTTCGGTGTAATCTTTGTCATCAAAATCGGTTGCATTAATCATCACATTCAGGTGAGCACCCCGAACGGCGGCCGTTGCACACAACGCGCCTACACCTGCGTCCGATACGGAATTAGGATTACCGGAATCAGCCATTGCCTGGATAATTTCCATAGACTGATACGCCAGTTTCATAACGGCGATCGGAACGTCGATGGCGAGTCGTGTAGCATCCTGTATAGCTTTCTTCCGGATTTGTTTTTCTTCCTCTGTACCTTTTGCCAGACCAAAGGCCGCCATGATGGCATTAAAAGCCCGAGTGTCTTCATCCACAAGTCGTAACAATTGGTCTTTGATCAACTGTCCTTTAACCGCCCAATCACTGAACAGTTCCCAGCGTTCATCCCAACCAGGTTTGTGTGACGACAGATTGGCCACCATGGTAGCGAGCGAGACACCTAATGCACCTACATACGCGGAGATCGAACCACCACCGGGTGCCGGACTTTCACTGGCCGTTTCATTGGCAAAAGCCGAGAGACTCATACTAACCAGCGGGCGGGCCTGCCCCCCTGCCAACAGGTACTCAATGATTCGCTCTTCCGGTTTGAACGGAGAGAGTTCATCCAACCCCATAGATCGGACAGCGATCTTTATAAGTTCCTGTTCACTCACGCCTACAGAGCGTTGTTGCTTTTTCAAAAAATAGGCGCCCGCATCCAGTAAACATTGTAATGGCACTAACCCAACCAACTCACTGCCAGTAACCCGTAATCCTCGTTCGGTTGCTTTTTTACAAGCCTCATCGAAAGCAATGTGTAGTGGCGTCACCCGGATATTCGTCAAATTGATGGATACTTGGGCGATACCATATTCCTGAATATACCAACCGATCGCTTTCACTGATTTCAATGAACCCGGTATATGAATGGGTTGTCCATTGTCATCTTTTACCACTTTCCCATCTATTTTTTTAGTTCGCCCGGCTTCGCGTATATCAAAAGCGACTGCGTTCGCCCGTCGGGTAGACGTTGTATTCAAATTCACATTATAGGCAATCAAAAAATCACGTGCCCCAATGACGGTCGCGCCTCTTTTCTCATCAAAAACAGCCGGACCAGCATCCGGTTTCCAAGCAGGGTCTGTGATTTTACGAGCAAAGCCTTCATACTCACCGGCACGAATAACCGATAAATTACTTCTGGATTTATTCGACTGCGCTTCTTCATAGAGATAAACCGGAATCCCTAACTCCTCGCCTACACGCTTTGCTAACTTCTGGGCATACACCGCAGTTTCTTCCATGGTAATATCAGCAATGGGTATAAACGGACAAACATCGGTAGCGCCCATCCGGGGATGCGCCCCTTGGTGCTTTCGCATATCAATCAATTCCCCGGCTTTGCGTATTGCTCTGAAAGCCGATTCAACAATAGCCTCCGGATGGCCAACCATTGTAACCACGGTTCGGTTAGTGGCCTTTCCCGGATCTACATTTAATAAGCGAACGCCTTCCACGGACTCTATTTCATCCGTGATAAGTTTGATGATTTGCAAATCGTTGCCTTCCGAAAAATTAGGTACACATTCAATCAAAGGTTGTTTCATGATGTCTGTAGTTATTAGATGAACTCGCCTCCGATCATGACCCGGTCAATCAGGTTCGAACCGAACGCGTATGGATAATAATAAAGCGAAGGGATTGGTTTTGTTAGGATCAGATCGGCCCGTTTACCCGGCCAAATACTACCTGTTTCTGTAGCCGCGTCCATAGCAAAGGCCCCGTTGATAGTGGCCGCTTGAATGGCCTCCTCGGGTTTCATTTTCAGCTGGATGCAACTGAGCGAGATAGCCAAGTTCATGTTGCCGGATGGCGAAGAACCTGGATTAAAATCGGTGGCCAAAGCGAGAGCGGCCCCTGCTTCGATCATGGCTCTTGCCGGCTGATAAGGCATTCGTAAAAAAAAGGCCGCGGTAGGCAAAATGGTTCCTATCGTGTTTGATGCCGCCAGGTCACGGATATCCGCTTCCGTCATCACCTCCAGGTGATCCACGCTGCGGGCACCCATTTCAATGGCTTTTTGAAGTCCTCCAATGCTGTTCAACTGATTTACATGAACCTTCATTTGTAATCCAGCCGCCAGGCCGGCAGTACAAACCCGCTCCATATCAGCCACCGAATAAAACCCGTTTTCACAAAACACATCCACATAATCAGCCAGCTTCTCAGCCTTGATTACCGGCAGCATTTCCTGTATAATGGAGTCAATGTAGGCCTCTTTATGTTCCCGGTAAGCGACCGGTATGGCATGAGCGCCCAAAAACGTGGAGCGAACAATCATGTTTGTCCGCTGTCGGATACGTTTGATCACCCGTAACATTTTCAACTCCTGCTCTACAGAAAGTCCGTACCCGCTTTTTATTTCGATGGAGCCCGTACCCAGAGAGCGTACGTCCTGCAATCGTTTCCAAGACTGCTCAAACAATTGATCTTCCGTACTGTCTTCCACTAGCTTGGCCGAATACAAAATACCTCCGCCACGGGCGGCTATTTCCGCGTACGTCAGCCCGTTGATTTTATCTACAAACTCCCGTTCACGGCTACCCGAAAAAACCAAGTGCGTATGACTGTCGCACCAGGCGGGCATTACAAAACATCCGGCTGCCTCTACAACTTGGTCAGGAGAAGCCTTCCCATTCCAGTCGGACATTGGTCCAACTCCGGCAATCGTATCATTATCGATTAACACATAGGCATCATTGATGATTGGCAACTTGGCCATATCCGATCCCCGAACCGGTTCCAGCGGATTGGCGACATTGACGACCGATGCATTTTTAATCAGGATGGTCATGATGACTGTTTAATTGACAGGAGGGCCGTTTTCACTTGAATAGCAAAGGCTTCCAGCGATGGATCCCGAGCACCCATCAGCAATAGTACATCTCCTGGTCGTAATCGTTCCATGATGTTATTGACCCATTGATTTCTGTCTGCTTCAAAATAGGCTTTTTTGCCATTGGCTGCAATCCGGTCGGTCAGGTCTTTGGATGAAATATCTTTAACGGCCGTTCCACCCGCATAAAAAATCTCACTCATCCATAATTCATCATCGGGTCTTAATATTTCACAAAACGCTTCAATGAAATCTTCTTTCAAAAACTTGGTGGGCCCGTATCCATGTGGCTGAAACCAAGCCACCACACGCTTGCTGACGGGCTGACAGGCTGCGATAGACGCGGCGCATTTAACCGGATTATGGGCATAATCATCCACCAGGTAAATACCTTTAATCTCCCCTAAAAGCTGGTGACGTCGGTATATGCCTTCATAACCTGCCAATGCAGTTGAACAGGTTTCGAAGGAAACACCCAGTTGATGAGCGATCGATACAGCAGCAAGGGCATTCTCCATATTATGCCGACCGATCGTATTGAGCTTGAAAGGCGTTTCATTGATTGTAAATTGTATACGGAAGCCGGTCTGTTCAAACGCTCGGGCGCAAAGGCTAACCGGTGCGTAGTTGCATGAAAAATCGGCTGGATCGTTCTTGGAAAAACCGGCAGCCAGTGGCTGATCCTTGTTGACAATAAACCGAGCCTGACACTGTCGACTGAACTGACCAAATAATTCCAATAACACAGATACTTCCTGATGGTCTTTATCGATATTC
>JBJTXG010000151.1:0-2616 GCA_046082125.1 Ferruginibacter sp.
TTGTCACTGATCGGTAACACTTTTACCTGCATCGGTGCCAGCCATACCGGAAATTTACCAGCATAATGTTCTAACAAGAATCCAATGAAGCGCTCATGCGTACCTAGTGGCGCCCGATGGATGATTAATGGTACTTCGGGACTGTTACTCGCGTTCGTATACGAAAGTTTGAATTTATTGCCACTATTGAAATCCACCTGATTGGTCGCCAGCGTGAATTCACGTCCGATTGCACTCCAGATCTGTACGTCGATCTTTGGCCCGTAAAACGCGGCCTCATCCTGTACCTCGATAAACGGAATGTTGGAGTCAATCAATACTTGCCGGACCATCGTTTCCGTCTGCTCCCATAACACCGGCTCATCAATATATTTCTGGCCTCGTTTGGCCGGGTCATGTAAGCTCAGTCGCATCACATACTTATCGATACCAAATATGGAAAAATACTTGAGGTACATTTCATTGACCGCGCGGAACTCGTCGGCAAACTGTTCTTTACTGCAGTATATATGCGCATCATTCATGTGCAGGCAGCGCACACGCATGAGCCCGAACAACTCACCGCTTTGCTCATACCGATAACAGGTGCCGTATTCGGCAATACGAAAGGGTAAATCTTTGTAGCTTTTGGGCTCGGCATCAAAAACCTTGTGGTGATGCGGACAGTTCATCGCCCGCAAATAGTATTTGGTACCATCCAGTTCCATGGGTGGAAACATACTGTCGGCATAATAGGGCAAGTGACCGCTTGTGAGGTACATCGACTCTTTGGCAATGTGTGGTGTTACAACACGTTTATATCCGGCAGCATGCTCGGTTTCCTTGGCCAGTTTTTCGAGTTCTTCGATAATGATGCCGCCATTGGGAAGCCAGAGCGGAAGGCCTTGTCCAACCATATCGTCCATCGTGAAAATACCCAGCTCTTTACCCAGTTTGCGATGATCGCGTTTTTTGGCTTCTTCCAGCATGGCAAGGTACTCATCCAGCTCTTTCTGACTAGGGAAGGTCACTCCGTAGATTCGGGTAAGTTGCTTGTTTTTCTCATCCCCTTTCCAATAGGCACCGGCGATGCTGGTCAGTTTGATGGCTTTGATGTATCCGGTTGACGGAATATGCGGTCCCCGACACAGATCCGTGAACGATCCCTGTGTGTAAAAGGTGATGGATCCGTCTTCAAGATTTTGCAACAGATCCAGTTTGTATTCGTCGCCTTTTTCGGTAAAATACTGAATGGCTTCTTGTTTAGGTTTGGCCGTCCGTATGAATGGATTGTTTTGGCGGGCGAACTCGTTCATTTTTTTCTCGAGAGCCAGTAAATCGTCCTCCGTAATTTTGCTGTCACCCAAATCAATGTCGTAGTAGAACCCCTTTTCCACTGCCGGTCCAACCCAAAATTTGGCATGCGGAAAAATAGCTTGTACAGCCTCGGCCATCAGATGGGCGGACGAATGCCAAAACGTACGTTGAGCACCAGTACTTTCCCAGGTCAGTAGTTGGATATGGGCATCTTGCTCAATTGGTTGTTGGAGGTCACAAACATGACCATTGATTTCAGCGGCCAGCACTTTCCGGGCAAGTCCTTCACTGATGGATTTAGCTACTTCCATCGACGTTGTACCGAGCGGGTACGCTTTACAATTTCCATCCGGAAATGTGATATTTATATTCATTTTCAACGTGTTTCGAGTGGTAAAATTAACAAACTCTTGGTTAAAACCCGATGAATTCGAACCGATGCTTGGTTGGATCCCATTATTTTTGCAATGTTTCAATAACTTGACTGAATGATCCGATCGCTACTTGTCCTAACATCCTATTTTACTGCCTTGGTAGTTGCCGGCCAATCTTTTAATGGCCAATGGAAGGGCCATTTTCAGGATATCGCCACCGGCCGGCCTGAAACTTGTGAATATTCTTTGGAGCTGAGCATCTCCGGTTCAACGGTTTCCGGAAACTCGTTCACGTACTTTTCGGAAAATAACCATCGATACTACACAATCTGTAAAATTTCCGGCACATGGCAAGCGGCAAAAAACGAATTAACGATTCAGGAAACCGAACTTGTCAAAACCAATCTGCCTAACCATATTCAGAACTGCTTCCAACGACATACCTTGGTATACAGCCACGAATCGGGCAACGATGTACTCAAAGGCAACTGGTTGCCGGCCTACAAAAACAGCGAATGTGGATTTGGCAATACCTATTTATATCGAAAAACGCTACAAACGGCGTTTCAGAACCAAGGAAGTCCAATCACAGCCAAACGAAATCGAGCAAGCACCAATCTAGGAGCCCAGAACATCGTCCATACGGGTCGACATGGCGTTGCACAAACCAATCCCAACCCAAAGTCTTCTTCGAACGGAATGAAAACAAAACTAACCGCCAATGCGCCCAATGCTACCTTGACGGCTAAATCCAGGTCGAATGCAGATGCCACAAACACGAGCGCTTCTCAGCATGCTGCTAGTACAACAACCACGACATCAATAGCAAACTCCCATTCTGAACCAATTCCTTACCCGTCTTCCGTCACCAAACGAAAATCAAATTTAATATCCGTATTTGATGTCGAGAATACCCGGATCGTTATTGAATTGTATGACAACGGTG
>JBJTXG010000152.1:0-3106 GCA_046082125.1 Ferruginibacter sp.
GTTGGATCCGATTGCTCCAATGCCAGCAAGTCGCTGAAGCTGGACGAATCAATGGCCGGTAAAAAAACATGTTGAACGCCCGCTTGTTTCGCCCGGTCGATCAGGGCAGTCCGGTTGGGGGCAAATTCATTTAAATATAAATGACAATGGGTATCGATGATGGGATGGCTCATAGTAATACCCCGCAAAGGTACGAGTTGATCATAGCTCAATCAACGGTTGAGAAAATCCTGATAATGGGTTTGCTGAACAGCCTGACCGATTTTCAGCCATTGATCGGACTGGCTACCCTCGATACGTTTTTTGCCCACGTTATCAAACAAGACGAATCCAGAGTCCTGAACCCAACCCAATCCGTCATTGAATGAAAAATAGGCTGATCGATGGGTATGATCGGCGAAGCTGTTTTTGCTCCATACAAATGGAGAGGCATCCCAATGGAATTGATGCAGTAACGTAGCGGCCAAGTCGGTTTGCGAAACCGGTTGATTATATTGTTGCGGTGGCGTTTCTAGCAACCCACCCATCCACAGTATTGGAATACGGAAATCGGCTTGTTTGGCAGAACGCGGCAACCGATGCCCATGATCGGCCACCAGGATAACGAGTGTATTTTTCCAGTTCGGCGTCTGCTTGAGTTGCTGAATAAAATTCGTGACCACGGCATCCGTGTAATGCAAGGAATTCAGAAATTGAGATACGTCGTCCGTACCGGGAATCGATAACGGCACCGGGGTTTCATAAGGTTCATGACTGCTTAACGTAAGCCAGGTAAAAAAAGATGGTTTTGTAGATTTTCGAATGGCAGTCAATACTCGTTCACTGACTATGCCATCATGGGCACCCCATTTGGAGTTCATATCAGATGCCTCGAAATCGTTTTTGGATATCAGCGTATGAAATCCGCAATCGATTAAATAGGATTTCATATTGGCAAACTCGAGTTCTCCACCATAAAAAAAAGCGGTTTGAAATCCGTTTTTCGCAAAGACACGGGGTAGCGTGGGTAATGTATGCGCTTTCTGGGGCATTTTGATAATCGATGTGGTTGGTTGAGCCGGATATCCACTCAAAACGCCCACAATCCCTTTATCGGTCCGATCGCCGGTAGCATAGGCATTGGAAAAATAAATGCCTTCATTTTTCAATTGATTGAATCCGGGTGTAACGGGCACTCCGTGGTGTTTCAGGTTAACTGCTTTTTCGGTAAAGCTTTCCCACACGATCAATACAACCTGTGCGTGTTGACGCCTGGCTGAGTCTAGTAACTCGATGGAAGAAGGATACTGAGTATATACCTTTTTGCAAATCGTTTCGGCCTCCGTTACGTCATGGTAAACATATGGGTTTTCGGTTTGATTCAATCCAAATGAAAGCGAGTGCATAAAATGCCAGGCCGGATTCAACGCAACAAGGTTCGCAAAGTAGGTATCAGAAAAATATACACTACTCTGATTCAGAGGCGCCAGTTGGAAACCTCCGCGTATTGGAATTAGGTGTGCCGCGAATACAAACAGTAGCAACCCGCATTCAGCAATTCGACCCGACTGAACGGTATCCGGCCATCGATAAAACAAATAGCGTATGCCCAATACCGTTATGATCACCGCCAATATCCAGCCACTGATCATCCATAGGAGCGGCAAATGATTAACAGACGCTAACGCCTCCGCAGGCGAACGCAAATAGCGAAGTGCCCCGGCATCCAAGCGATTGCCCCAAGCTTGAAAGACAGGTAAATCTGTCATGACCAACAAGAAAAACAGTCCGACTAACATCCCTGTGTAACCAAGGGCCAAGGCATGAACGGTTACTTTTTTAAAGAACACGCCTATTGCCAACAGTAAACAAAAGGGAGCCGTGAAATAGGCCATCATCGACAGATCCATACGCAAGCCTATCCAACAGGCTTTTGATATCTCACCCCATTGGCCGTCCGGAACAGAACCCCGGTTATACCAAATATAAATCACACGGGTGCACTGAAAAATAATCAGCCATAGCAAACCGACCATTAACACCCATTGTATCCGTCTGAACATACAACCAAAGCTAATTCATTTGTAACCGAAACAAAAAAGGCTTCCCTACAGGAAGCCTTCCAAATCAGTACGATGCAGCTCTATGGCTGCGCAAAACTGTTACGCGGTCCGCCCACGGCGAACACGGCCTTCATTCTTGCACTTTGTCCCAAGGAAAACATATACATACAGGCGTCGTCGGTATAGTCCATGTAATTCATGGTCATTTCAACCGGTGTACCGGTGCAGGTGGAACGATGTCCGGCCGCGGGGCAACCATAATTGGCTGTATTATGCAATGGTGTGTCATTGACCAGGTCCGAGCCGCAAGTGGCATCGCCCCAAATATGACGCAGGTTGGCCCAGTGACCTACTTCATGAGTAGCCGTACGTCCTTTGTTAAAAGGAGCCGTGGCCGTACCGGTTGTTCCGAATGCATTATCATCAATCACTACGCCATCTGTAGCCGAAGCTCCGCCTGGAAATTGGGCATAGCCTAAGATTCCGTTGCTAAGGTTACAGACCCAGATATTGAGGTGGGTTGTCGGTGTTGTTGGATTCAAGCCTCCTTGAGATGATATTTTCATCGCATTATTGGTTGACCAGGATGTTTTCGTGGTTGATTTGCGAATAACCTGACTCAGCACAAAGCGGATATTGGTGTTTCCGGAGCGAAGCGATTGAAATACAGTGGGCGTATTGTTGTAATCAGTGTTGGTCGCCGCAAAATCCGCATTCAATACGGCTATCTGTGAATTGATTTGGGTGAGGGAAATATCCTGTGTGGTTGTTCGATAAAGCACATTCACTACAACCGGTATTTCGATGACGCCATTAACCAACCGACCAGCGTTTTCACGAATGGCTTGCTGCGTAAAGTCCTCGATAGCCTGCATGCGTTGGGCACGAGTGGGATCGGCCTTGAGTTGTTGTTCATATACTTCCTGGGAAGCACATTGACGGCCAGTTGAGGCATTTTCGATGACCTGATCGGAAATAAAATCGGTGGTGGTGTTTTTTTGACAGCCAACAAAAACAGCAGAGGCGGCCATCAATAAAAAGAATGTTTTTTTCATACACAAGGT
>JBJTXG010000153.1:0-5984 GCA_046082125.1 Ferruginibacter sp.
TGAGCCAAGCCCTACAATCAGACAATACCGATCGAAAAGAGGCAGATCAAAGCACTACCCTGGAAGCGTTGGAAATTATACGTAACAGTCCAGCTTATGCCGAACAGAAGTCGATGGTAGTGTACCAGCCTCACTGGAAAAAAGGAATTGTTGGTATTGTCGCTTCCCGAATTATAGAACATCATTATAAACCGACTATTGTATTAACCCAGTCTACCGATGGCTGGACAGGAAGTGCGCGAAGTGTGGACGGATTCAACCTCTATGAAGCCATTGATGCTTGCAAAGAACATCTGCTGGTATATGGTGGACATTACGCTGCGGCCGGGCTCACCGTACGGGATGAATCTTTGGATGCATTTTGCTCGGCTTTTGAATCCGCCGTAGCCAAACGTATAACCGATGATCAATTGATTCCCAAGTTAGACATTAGTGCTGTCATTGACTTCCAGCAGATCACCGAGGCATTCTACCAGTTTCTTTTGAAAATGGAACCTTACGGCCCGGGCAATATGAAGCCACTGTTTATGACACGCGGCGTTCGAAATGCCGGCTATTCCAAACTTGTGAAAGAAGAGCATCTGAAACTGGACCTCATTCAAAAAGGCAAACGAATGGCTGGTATCGGATTTCGGTTAGGACACCACAAAAAAATCGCGTTGGGCCCCGACCCTTTTGACATCGTTTATACGATTGAAGAAAACGACTTCATGGGCAATCGAAACCTGCAATTGGTCGTCAAAGACCTTCGACCATCACAACCAATAGCTTGATTGGTATCGGTTGGATTACGAGATTATGATGCTCGGCGGATTCATCAATTCAATATTCCGGTCAATAAAAGCAGTCAACGCCTTCCCTTTCAATAAGCCCTGTGATAATAGAGCGAGGTCCATCAGGTTGTGAACTTGTTTTTTCTGCTTGGCTTCATCGGTTTCCGACAACACGGCACGTATAACCGGATGATTGCCATTCACTGTCAATTGGACTTCATCGGGCATGTTGGCATAGAAGGCAGCCATTCCGCCGCCTACCTGGGCCATATCTTTCATCCGACGCATGAATTCGGGACGAGTAGCCGTTACCGGGATCGTATTTGTACTCAATCCTTTTACTTCAACTTGGATCTGCAACCCCTCAACCTGAACATTGAACATGCTTTTCAACGATTCGGATTCTTCATTCGTCAATAAACTATCCATACTTTCCTGCACATCAATCAGGTTATCGGCAATGTCAGCGTCTACACGCGTGAACCGAACATCATTCCACTTCATTTCCATATTGTTGATAAACGCCGCATCCACCAGGGTTTCCATCTTTATCACCTTATACCCTTTGACCCGTGCCGCCTGGATATATGCATCCTGCTGCACCGGATCGGTGGTATACAACATAACTAATTTGCCTTCTTTATTCTTCTGCAGCGATTCGGCCGCTTGTGTAAATTCTTCTTTGGTATAAAAAGTGCCCTCTGTATCCTGCATCACAAAGAAACGGTCGGCCTTTTCCCTGAATTTATCATCTGTCATCATACCATACTTTACAAACAAGCCAAGACTTTCCCATTTTTCTTCAAACGATGAGCGCTCTTTATTGAAAATTTCGTCCAGCTTATCGGCTACTTTCTTCGTGATGTGGGCGTTGATTTTCTTCACATTCGGATCACCCTGCAAATAACTTCTGCTAACATTAAGTGGAATATCCGGACTATCAATCACACCATGCAGCAACATCAGGAACTCCGGAACCACATCTTTCACTTCATCCGTTACAAAAACCTGATTGCAGTACAGCTGAATCTTATCTTTCTGAATCTCGTAGGATTGTTTGATTTTCGGGAAATACAAAATTCCTGTGAGGTTAAACGGATAATCCACATTCAGATGAATCCAAAACAGCGGGGCTTCGCTGAAGGGATACAACTCTTTGTAGAAATCCTGATAATCTTTTTCCGTGAGCTCCGATGGTTTTTTATTCCAGGCGGGGTTAGGATTATTGATTTGATTTTCCTCAAAGAAAATTGGAATCGGGAGGAACTTACAAAACTTGGTTAGTATGGTTCGAACACGATCCGGCTCCAAAAACTCAAGACTCTCATCATTCAGATGCAGGATGATTGTGGTACCCCGACCCTCTTCCCGAACAGCTTCGTCCAGTTCAAATGACGGACTTCCGTCACACGTCCATCGAACAGCCGTTGCCTCCGGTCTGAATGAATGGGTTATCACTTCCACTTTACTGCTGACCATGAAGGCGCTGTAAAATCCCAGTCCAAAATGACCGATAATGCCGGCCTCATGTTGTCCTTTATATTTTTGCAAAAACTCTTCGGCACCACTGAAGGCAACCTGATTCAGGTATTTATCAACTTCTTCCGACGTCATGCCAATACCGCGATCGGCAATTTTCAGGCATTTCTGTTCCTTATCAATGGAAATATCGATACGTAATTCACCAAGCTCCCCTTTCATCTCACCAATAGAAGACAATGTTTTGAGCTTTTGGCTGGCATCAACCGCATTGCTGACCAGTTCCCGAATGAAAATATCCTGTTCGCTGTATAAGAACTTTTTAATGATTGGAAAGATGTTCTCCGATTGTACCCGAATTTGTCCTTTTTGCATACAAAACAATTTTAAACCTACCACTCAATTACAATACCAAGGTGGCCCTTGCTGACAGGATGTCGCAAAAATGGGACTCAATGAGTCCCATTTTTGAAAAAATTTCAGACACCTTTATTGTACCATTAATATCTTACGGATCCGGAAACCGTCTTGTACCACTTCGAAATTGTACAATCCCATAGGCATAGTAGCCGGTAAACGGAAATTGGCGTCTATAAAATCAACTTGTGTAATCACATCCTGCTGGTAAACACGCTGTCCATTCTGATTGAAAATGCGAAGGGCATAGTGTCCGGGGCGAATACCGCTCAAGCTGTACCGAACGGAAGAACCACGTGGCACCGGATTGGCATAAATAGTTAAACCGGCCGGAATGGGAGCAGTAATAAACTGCTTAAGTTCGCCATAGGCATACCCACCATTGTTGCGAGCATAGGCACGGTAGTAATAAACCGTATTGGGAACCAATCCTTCGATGCCAGCAGAAAATGCATTGGCCGTCAACGTTGTGGATGGTTTCCGAATACCTGTACCGAAAGGGAATGCGTTGATGCCGCTGTATTCAATACCATATTCCGTAACTGGCGTACACCCCCCGTAGGTAATCTCGCCATTTAACAAAACAGATTTTGATGTAATCGCACTGCTGTCTCCCGTCAAAACAGTTGGCGTTGATGGCGTAATGTCTACCGTCATGTTCGCACTCAGTGCACATTGACCTACCGAAGGCGTGAAGGTATAGGTTGTTGTTGCGGTGTTGTTAATCAACGGACTCCAGGTTCCGGTAATACCATTCAAAGAGGTCGTAGGCAATGTAAAAGATTCACCGTTACAAACGGGCGGAACCTGATTGAATGTTGGCGTAACATTGGTATTTACGGTCACTGTTATTGTGGTCGACACCGCACATTGTCCGGCATTGGGTGTAAAAGTATACGTCGTGGTGTTTGTATTGTTAACAGCCGGACTCCATGTACCGGAGACGCCGTTCAATGAGGTTTGGGGTAAGGTGAAATTTTGTCCTTGACATATAGGTGCAATGGCATTGAACGCTGGCGTTAGAGTACCTGACCCAGTTCCGGATACGGAAACAGTAACAGCCGAGGCTCCGCCACCGGACACAGAAATAGCACCCGTGTACGACTGAACGACGGTTGGCGAAAACTGGACATACACCGTTGTAGTTGATAATGCCCCACCCGATTGACTAATGTTGATTGATGGAGAATATGGCCCAGTGGATGATAACGAAAATGCATAACCCGACAGTGGTCCAACCACAATATTACCGGCAGTCAAATTAGTTCCACTTACATTGAAACTGTTTGGACCGGCTGTATTACCAACACAAACGATACCGAACGCTGTAATACTGGTTGTATTGATTGTAGGTGTTACCGGTATAGATCCGCAAACGATTGCGGGCGAAGTGCTGTTTTTTGGAGCCGGAGTGGCTACTGTAAAATCAGTGCTGTTATTGTTTGTCTCATCACAACCATTATTATTTCGAATCGCTGCTGTTGTATTGGATAACGCACCTGTAGCTGACGTTTCAAAACAAACAGAGGTGCCATATCCCACGAGGTCAATAATTGAAGGGCCAGTCGGGCATCCGGATACAGCCGTAGTTCCATTTATTAATGCTACACGACCATTGGTTCCACTCATGGCTATTGATGGTGTTGCCACATAATCCGGAGTCGGAATGGAACTTCCAACAGCTCCTACACCACTCATTTGAATTAGGTAGTAGCCTCCGGCTGGTATGGAAACGGCCGGCAAGGCGGATACGCCTGACCATACGCCTGTGCTCGTTGCCGATGCATATTGAATGGAAAGGCCAGACAACGATTGAGACACACCGGATACATTATGCAATTCGACATAATCGGTTGTGAATGGAGCACCGGTATTGCCACCACCACCGTATACCTGACTGATCACAATGGTGGTGGATTGACTTCGAGCACCCAGCATGCTGAACAGAAAAAACAAAATAAAAAATTGTCTCATGACCTGTTTTGTTTGGTGGACGAATGAAACCTATTCGTTCGATTAAAGGACGCCTAGAACGCGGATGTTATCTAATTCCCAGGCCGAAGTTTGATCGGACGCCGTTCCGGTAGGATCTGAACCCTCATAACGGAATGCGATATACACGGTGCCGGTGTATCCACTCAAACTGAAGGTTCCGGAAGGCGTATAAGAACTGGGGAAGTTAGAGGTGGTACTTCCTGGTGAAAGGGTTACTTGTGATGTTATGTCCGTCC
Organism: Ferruginibacter sp.; assembly: GCA_046082125.1. Lineage (GTDB taxonomy): Bacteria > Bacteroidota > Bacteroidia > Chitinophagales > Chitinophagaceae > Ferruginibacter. The sequence continues at coordinate 4,901 of JBJTXG010000153.1, forward strand.
AGTTTACGCCGGCTGCCCATGGGTTACCCGTTCCGGTGTAATTGGTTGAGATTAATACTTTCAAAGCAGAGGGAACCGGAGTTCCACCTGGAACCGCTGTTAAATAATAATCTTGTTTGGTTTCAAAAGTCAGGGTTTCATTGTTGGTGCCATCCAGGTTAATCCCTTTCGTTACCAACCACGTGCGGATGGAAGGTGCGTTGCTGCCAAATGCACTCAAATAAGCATATTTGTTATTACTGAAAATCCGTGCATCGAAACTACGCGTACCTGCCTCTGGCAAATTGTTCCATCCGTTGATGTTGATTGGATTGTATGGAGCCGCCGTGTTGGCTGCCTGTGTTTCAAAATCTTCATTAAGCAAAATAACAGTACCGGGAGGTGGTGCGCCACAACGACTTCCGGAAAACTGAACATCCGCCGTATCACGAATAATCATCTGCTTGGTAGTCGTACTGCTGGTGGGCGAAGACTTGTAAATCGTGTAGATAGCCGTAATGCTTCCGCTCCCTTTGGGCAAAGGTATACCGGCAAAATTGGCATATCCGCTTGTTCGTACTGTTAGCGTCAATGCACTGCCGCAACCCTTATTGATGAGTCGGTTAGACGTGGCTTTATATGAGGACGTGTCGGAATAGATTTTTAACGTGTCGGCCGGAATAAACTCATACCCTTCCAACTTTACCAGGGCGTTGATGTATTTGTTGTTCATGGCTGTTCCCAGTTCAGTAGCCGTTACCGTAATGGGAGTAATCGGATTATTAAGTGCACCGGCTACCAGATAATTGCTAACCATCGCACCCGGAATCCCCTCGATGGACGGCAAGCCATCAATTGTCGCTTTAACACCTAATACCATGTTACTATAGGAGTCAGTCAAGGTCAGACCCTTACATTTCACAAACACGCGCCGACCAACCGGATAAGACGCAAACAAACTGTATGCATCAACCAGAATCTGCATAGCACCAGTCGAATCTTGAATAAACAACTGCTTGTAAAAGTTTCCGCTTTTGTCGTTGGCCGTAACAATCCCCGAAATGATCACGTCTTCCGTTATCAGATCGTAGGTGCCCGGAATAGT
>JBJTXG010000154.1:0-9248 GCA_046082125.1 Ferruginibacter sp.
CAATCGTTGAAGGATATGGATTACCCAACACGGTAAACCCACTTGCATTCACGGCAGTTTGTTGGTTGCCTGTTTTAACCTCTCCTTTAATGCGCAGGGTAGTTGAGGTGGTTGGAGCCGCGGCGCCCAGCATCAGGTTGATACCGCGATCACCACGAATATAAACCATATAGCCTGCGAAATCGGTGATTGGGCGTAGCGTGCCCGGTGTAGAAGGCAAGGCACTGAAATTATTTACAGCGGTGTTCAAATATTTGATGGAGGCCGCATTCGTAGCACTTTGATCAAACCCATTGGCACTCGATCCACCCGTAATATGAACACCATATCCCGGATTAGGATTTTGTGTCATAGATGCACCGGTGACTCCTTCCTGCCAGGCCTCACTTATCGTTGGTGCGGATGTGGAACGTACCGGTACACTTAACAGTCTCCAGGCTTTACGAGCAGGAATGTAGCGCTCAATAGCAACCTTTCCGTTAATGAAAGCGGTAGCATTGCCTGATCCGTCGACTGGTAATTCGTTGATATAGGCAGTACCACTAGCTGTTGACTTCAATACCAGTTGATCGTTTGTAGTAAATGTATTCCCGGCGTTTACCGTCAAACTACCCGTAATCGTATCCGTATCCTCCAACGTAACGTTATTACTAATTACGAGGTGTTGAACCGTATTATTCAACAACAATCCGCTTGCAATAGACTGTGCAGCTGTCCCATTGAATTCAACGATACCCAACGTTGCGTCAAAGGAACCGTTATTCGTGGCTGTGCCGGCAATCTTGATTGTTCCGGTATTTTCTAGTGTTGATCCGGCAGCAATGGATAGGTCCCTTACCGACAGAAGATGTGATGCATTGAGCGAACCACTTAAGACCGATAAATTGCCAAGTGACGTAATCGCACCGATGGTGGACTTGTCACCACCCGACAAAACCAGATGTCCATAGATCTGCGGGAAAATGGTTTGAGTGCCCCCGTTATAAACGGCATTGCTGTTTGCATGAAACGAAACAGTTTGAAAGTTGGCGGGAAAGTACGAAGCGGCACCCAGTTGTAAGGTGGCGCCATCGGCTACTTGCAATTTACCGCCGGCAACAGACGTTCCTCTGTTTGCTGAAAAGGTGCCAAGATTCAGCGTTCCACTATTCACAAATATATTTCCACCATTGGCTGTAGTTGAGACTAATGCAGGGAGATTTCCTTGTAATGATTTGATACCAGAACCACTGATGGTGAGGGTTGAATAATTGTACGCGTTGGTTATGGTTTGGTTCGACAATGCATCATAATCAACATTTGATCCTGGATGAAAGAGTACGTTACGATTGAAATCATAATTCTCTCGAAAGGAAGAAGCATGTACCAACAGCTTACCACCAGAAAAAATGCGGTTGATACTTCTCGATGTCACTTTATATCCGGGTGCTGTACCGGGATCAATGCTGCCATACACACCAAGATATGATCCTAGATTGGCAACTTGAATGTTGTTTTCCAGTTTTACTAGAGAGGCAGCGCCAATAATTAGTCTGCGAAAAGTAGTCGATGTTGACCCTCCAATGATTTGCTCAATCCCTCCACCATTTAGTTCGATGTAAGATGATGTGGAGGTGGCAGCATATGATCCATCATTAATGAAATGACCTCTCACATATAAATAGGATTGCTGTTGGTTCAAAATACCATTCGGATGAATGATAAAATCACCATAGAAGGTTATCCTTCGGTTGTTGGTAAGTGTGAGGGTTGCCGGAACAGCTTCCCCTAATTGTACAGATTTACAGGAGGCTCCACTCAATGCAATAACCGGTTGAAAAGCACCGGTAAACGAAGCATCACCAATCATCGCATTGGTAGTAGCGTTTGGAACACCGTTCGTCCAATTGGAGGCACTGAACCAGTTCGTGCTGATTGCGCCGATCCAGCTGGTTGATGACTGAGCAAGGGTTTGGAAACCGAACAATAGTAAAATCAGGGATGGGTAGATTACTCGTTTCATACAATTAGGATTTTGGATTCACTGGTCTAACGAAAAATGAGTGGTCGTTATTGTAAGACTATTCGTAGTAGAACAATCCGATTCAAACATCTTTACATTGTTACTTTTTTTTGTGAGGTGAATGATATTGGCCCAATACGTGTAAAAGAAGATCTCAGACTACGTATACGAATGCTAGAATATGTTTTACTCTTTATTTATACTACGTATAGTTTCGTATTCAACAATAGTGACAATCACGCATAGCTATGATTGAAAAAAAGCGTAGGGGGTGGTTAAATTTTTTTTACTTTTTTTTAAAAAAATAAAAAACGTGTGCGGATGAAGTAAGAATTACTAGCCCTATCAGGAATCGTTGTGTGTACCTTTTCATTGGCGCTATCCAATTTTCTAACGTCAGACTTGCCGTCTGTTCCATATAATTATGCGAATATTCCATTTCCAACGGATGTAGTCAACAATTTAGCCAATATGGATAATACACCTGTCAATAACCCCATCAGCGACTATGGTGCTACGCTAGGAAGAGTTCTGTTTTACGATATTGACTTGTCTCAAAATAGAACCATTTCCTGTGCCTCCTGCCACTTGCAAAAATTTTCATTCTCTGATACCGCCCGATTTAGTCGGGGATTCAACGGACAATTGACAAAACGTAACTCGATGGGGTTAATTCATGCTCGTTTTCAACGCAACAGTTCGTTTTTTTGGGATAACCGCGCGTCGAGTCTTGAACAACAAGTGCTTATGCCCATTGTCAGTACGGTAGAAATGGGATTAACGCTGGACACGCTGGTTGCCCGGATTGCCGCAAAACCATTTTATGCCCAGTTGTTTCAAAATGCCTTCGGTAGTAGCACCGTTAATACAGATCGGATATCATAAGCGCTGGCGCAATTTTTTTCCGCCTGTGGTAATTCACTGCCAAAAAGTGTAAAATTGACAAACACCCAACTATTGCCGCCTCTTACACCTGCATCAATTAGTGTAACATTAGTTAGTGATGTTTGCGGGGCAAGGGTTTTTCGATACACCGCTCCCTTGCTTTCAATCGCCAGTGCTGACAGAGGCGCTGCTACCGGCTATTTATGGCGACTCCCATCCGGACCACTGGGCTCAAGCAGCATCCTTGATTCCGGCACACTTACCTCTAGGGTCATTCGCATACGATATTCAAGTAATGCAGGAGCCACACTAGCAGATTCGATCTGGGTATCCTATACATCAGTCTCTGGCAACAGTTATCCAAAAGCGTTTCGACTAACAAATTAATACAAGTCCGGATGTACCACTAGTTTTGTCAAAAATGCAGCCCAAGAAGTAAATGATGTAACATCAGAATGGGACTTTCATTTGCTTGGAAACCCCATAGGTATTGTTTGAAATACTGCTGCAATCAAAAAGCAACCCATCACAACAAAGGACACAAGCCTTCTTGTTGGTTGTGTATGATAGATCAGGCAGAAAACGATACAACACCGTATTATATCCCGGAAAGATCCATCGGTTTGGCAATACATTGGAGGCCGGATTCTACCTTATGGTAATCCGAAGTGGAAAAGATCAAAAAACAGTGAAAGGATTCAAGAGTCGATGAAACTGCTTTCACTAACAACAAAAAATATCGTCAGTTCTAGATGATGAAGTGAAATCAAAAAGGAGCCTCTGCTAGAGTAATAGTATTGAGATCTTTCTACTGAGTTACATTTACCTTCACGCATGCATTGATACTGGAAGGCGATGCGGTACCGGATCCGAATAATGTTTGACCGTTATTGAGATATACGACTGTGTTCCAATCTACAGTGGAGCTATTTTCAAATTGGTAGATCACGGTACCAGGTGCCGAGCAATTACCCGGACCGGCTGGATAAATGGTGTTGATCGTGCCCACTCCACTCCCTTCGATGGAAAGATCAATACGATTGATTGGCACTCCGTTAAAAAAGCCGGCACTCGCATAGAAAGTCGCGGTGGAAAACTGACAACTTCCATCATTTTTATCAGCCGTAACTTTATAATTCAAGGCTTTGGGGTCAGTGCACCCTTTTTCGCATGAATTAAATAATAACATCGAAGCTATCAATATAACAAGTGCAAGGATTTGTTTCATGGAAAATTTTTTGAGTATACATCTAAAGAAACAACGTGAAAATAGGAAAATTTTTATACGTACAAAAAATTGGTTTGCGACCCATCTAGGCACCCATATTTAAATATATTGTAATTCGTTTTAACGTTAGCTATCGTCATTTCGATGTGTAAGCGCATTCCGTTTTACCTTTACGCGTCAGAATATCCAATGATCAGCAATAACATATCTGCGGCAGCCACTGTGTTATGTGAAGGTGGCTTGGTAGCTATCCCCACGGAAACCGTATATGGTCTCGCGGCCAATATTTACAACGCGGAAGCCGTTGACCGAATATTTTCGCTGAAAAAAAGGCCTCTTTTCAACCCACTGATTGTCCATATTGGACGACAGGAGGACTTAAAAAACCTGGTCGAGAACGTTCCACCCCTGGCTGCCAAACTCGCCGACCAGTTTTGGCCCGGCCCCCTCACCTTGTTGTTGCCCAAGAAAGATACCATTCCTGATCGTATCACCGCGGGAAAACCAATGGTTGCCATTCGGATGCCCCATCATGCGATGACGCTCGAGCTGTTACGGAGCATTCCGTTTCCGTTGGCCGCCCCCAGTGCCAACCCATTCGGGCGTATTAGTCCAACGAGGGCCGAACACGTGGATGCTTATTTTGGCAATGAATTACCTGTTATCCTAGACGGTGGTCCGTGTCAAACCGGCATCGAATCAACCATCATCGGCGTTGATAATAACCGCATTATAATCTATCGTGCGGGCACCATCACGGAAGATGCCTTACGAGCCTTTTCAGACGATGTTGTGACGCATGAAAAAAAGGACAGCGAACCGGTTGCCCCAGGCATGCTGGATCAACACTACGCACCACAAACAAACGCTGTTTTGACCAATAACGTCATCAAACTTGTTCAGGAATATGCCGGCAAACGAATCGGATGTCTGATGTTTCAAACACTGCCTCCGGTAGCTGTGGGGGTTGTTGGCAAAGTGCTTTCATCAACAGGGAAAACAGAAGAAGCAGCCGCCCACTTGTACGCGTACCTGCATGAATTGGATGCAATGGCACTGGATATACTGATTTTGGAACGTTTGCCGGAAACTGGTGTTGGAAAAGCCATCAACGACCGCCTGCAACGTGCCGCTTCCGGTCATCTGCCCCGCTAATGCCTTATTGTAAAAACGGATTTTCTTTCTTCTCTTCTCCGATCGTAGTAACCGGCCCATGCCCGCTGTGAACAATGACCTCGTCGGGCAATGAAAATAAGACCTCTCGAATAGAACGGAGCAGGTCGGCATGATTACCCCCGGGCAGATCGGTGCGACCAATACTGCGGTGAAATAACGTATCGCCGGCGATCAGAAACTGCTGGCCGGCATGATAAAAACAAACATGACCCGGACTATGACCCGGAACAAAAAGCACCTCAAAGGCATCGCTCCCCAATAACAGGGTTTGACCATGCTCGAGTGGCTGAACGTCGCCCATGTATCCCTCAAAAGGCAGATTATACATCAATCCAACCGCCGGTCCATGATCCAGCACCGGTTTTTCCAATGGATGCAGACAGGGTTGCAATCCATACGTTCGATGAATGTGCGCATTTCCAAATACATGATCCAGGTGGCAATGAGTATTCAGCAAAAGAACAGGTTTCAACACGTGCTCCTGCAGGTATCCGTCGAACAAATCCCGTTCCTCTGCCTCATAAAACCCCGGATCAACGATAATGGCTTTTTTGTCCTCATTGATCAGGAGGTAGGTATTTTCTTGAAAAGGCCCAAAAACAAACGACTTGACAGTAATCATCTCAACGTATTTAGTTTTCTCGGATTAGTCCATATCCAGTAATTTTATACGTGCAATTCCACCGTTTGAATCAAATACTTCGTATGCGACTGACACTCCCGTTTTTTTTACTGGCCATGCTGTTTACCTGCTTCTCATATGCGCAGGTGAATTCAGTAACTTTTGGCCGAAACAGGGTACAATATAAAGCCTTTCAATGGGAATACTTCCAAACTGATAATTTCAATGTGTACTTCAGTCAACAAGGGGAAGCGCTTGGCAAGTTCGTACTCCAAACGGCCGAAGAAGAGCTGCCGCTGATTGAAACCCAGACCGAGTACGGCCTGCAGCGCCGCGTAAATATCGTTGTCTACAATAACTACACTGATTTTCAACAAACCAATATCGGTTTACAAACTGATGTGATTAACACGGGGGGCACTACCAAACTGGTAAATAATAAAATGCTGGTTTATTTCAACGGTAATCACGAACACCTGAAAACGCAGATTCGGCAGGGCATTGCGCGTGTTATTATACAGAACATGCTGTTTGGCGATGACCTGGGTGAAGTAGCCAGCAACCAGTCGCTGCTTGACCTCCCCGAATGGTTTACCGAAGGCTACATTGCCTATGTGGCAAAGCGATGGAGCACCGAACTCGATGATGCTTTGAAAAGCGAAATGCTAAGCGACAACTATACCAAGTTCACCAAGTTCTGTGCGGCACAACCTAAACTGGCTGGTCATGCTTTTTGGTATTATATAGATGAAAAATATAAAAAAGAAAACACCACCTATTTCTTGTACCTGTGCCGGACATACAAGAATATCAATAAGGCCTGCTTGCAGATTACGCAAAAAAATATGAAGGCCCTCATGGCCGAATTCATGGAATATCAGCAAGAAAAATACTATCAGGACATTGCCAAACGAAGTGCTTACCCCAAAGGCAGCAATATCGAAAGTTTTGATATTTCACCACGGATCAATTATACCAGGTTCAACGTCAATCCGAACGCGAAAGACAACTCTTATGTAGTTACTCAGTTTAAAAAAGGCATTGTTCGTGTTATCTACAACCAGGACTATACCAATAAAACGATCTTAAAATTCGGCATTCGTTCCTACGAGAATGAAATGCATCCGAACTATCCCCTGATTGCCTGGGATCCCAAAGGAACCAAATTCTCGGTCATCTATGCCCACAAAGGAAAACTGTGGCTGTTGATCTACGATGCCATGAATCAGAAAGAGCAGTTTGAAATCGATCTCACCAAAAAGTTCGATCAAATTCAAGACATGAACTACATGATGAACAATCGGACGTTATTACTCTCAGCTGTAAAAAACGGCCATTCAGATATTTTCAGTTTTGATATCGAAAAAGAGACCATCACCCAAATAACCAATGACGTGTATGATGATCTCGATCCTACGTTTGTTACTTTTCCTAGTAAAACAGGTATCCTGTTTGCCAGTAACAGGCCCGCTGTTGGAGCACCCGACGGCGACACAATCTTACCCGGAAAGAGCCGGTTTAATGTGTTTATGGTTACCAACTTTGGGGCTGATGCATCTATCAACCAAATCACGCAACTAACCAATCTGAAATATGGCAATGCCCGCTTTCCGGCGCAATACAACAACAATCACTTTACGTTTGTGGCTGATGAAAACGGAATCGGTAATCGGTATGCCGGATTTTTTACCACTCGAAAATTAGAACCAGATACCATCTATACTTTCAACGGCGAATTATTTCGTAATCCAACCCAATTTGAATTCGATAGTCTCCTGCAAGTATATCAAACCGACGAACCTGACTCGATTGCCATTGTTTCGATCTCACAGGATTCCGCCTATGCGTTTCCGATAACCAACTACCCTAGCTCACTGGCCGAAACACGGTCTGCGGGCGATAGTCGCATGTGCAGTGAGGTAACAAGACAAAGCGACGAAAAAATTCTATTCAAGCTAAAAGTTGATGAACAAGTACTCACCAAACGAAACATCAACACCCCGCCAACGGCCTACGGTAAACAAGTTCAACTGGAAAGCCGACGAACCCCCGTGGTAAATCCGGGCGGCATGGTAAAACCCGATCCCGCAGTCGTTGATGCCTTTCAACATGACTTTGATGACGACACCGCCAAAACAGGAATTGGCCGAGTAACTGCCGGTCAAATCATCCGCAACCAATCGGTACTAACGTATGCCAAACGCTACCGTTATAAACCGGTTAAATTTTCAACCGACTTCGGATCGGTTGGTTTCAATACCACGGTTTTATTCAACCGGTTTCAACCGTATGGTGGCGGATCTGGCCCAATCATGCTGAGCAGCAATACACCGCTGAATGGCCTGATCACCCTGGGAGCTTCCGATCTGATGGAAGACTTCCGCATTATCGGTGGATTTAAAATCGGCACCAATTTGAAAGACAATGAATGGCTGGTGAGTTTTCAAAACGCACGCAGGCGGATTGACTGGGGAGCCACGTATTACCGAAACGCGATCGGTACCGGTGCCACTGGCGGCATTTTGGGTTCTGATATTTATCCGGCCAAGCTGTTCACCAACATCTATCAGGTGAATGCATCTTATCCGTTTGATGAAACCAAAAGTATCCGGGTAACCACCGGTTTACGTTCTGATAACCTGGTTGTATTGAATGTGGATGAACCGAGTTCAAAAGCAGCTCCACAGCGTACACAATACTCCGTTAGTCACCTGGAATATGTTTATGATAACTGCTTGAAAAAATCAACCAATATTCTGCATGGTCTGCGTTATAAAGCATTTATCGATTGGAACCTGCAAGTAAGTAAATATGATTCTTCCTTAACTCGAAGACCGGCAACCTTTAACGTCGGATTTGATGTTCGCCACTACTATCCGCTTTTCAAAAATGTAACCTGGGCTGTACGCGGTGCCGGTGATTTCAGCTGGGGCAGTCAGAAGTTCATTTACTACCTGGGTGGCGTGGATGGCTGGATCATGTTGGGCAATAATACGGCTCCCGGCAGTAATCGGGAACGCTACTTTACAACGGCCAACCGCCCAGCAGATGATCAAACCTATGCCTTCCAAAGCCTGGCTGTAAACCTACGTGGATACATCCAAAATGCCAGTAATGGCAACAATGCGGTGGTCATTAACAGTGAAATACGCATGCCCGTGATGTCTACCTTATTTGATAAAACGGTAAACAATGCCTTTCTACGTGATTTACAGCTGACGCAGTTCATTGATCTGGGTACGGCCTGGAATGGAAAACTGAAAAATATCAATCGCCCGGAAGAAACATATACAACCGGTGCTGTCACGGTTCGAGTAAAGACAAAAGGTGTTGGG
>JBJTXG010000155.1:0-4872 GCA_046082125.1 Ferruginibacter sp.
CCATTTTTCGCTCCGGCTGGCCATCGGTCAGTGAGCGCAAATAACCTTCAAGCCAAGGTGGCAATGATAATTTATCTACAAACGTTTGCACATCTTCTTTGTGAACAATCAAAGAGACGGAACTACTGTCTTGCTGATATACCGACCACGCTATGTCGGGATGAAAAGCCTCTTGATTAACCCGCTGTTCACAGGCAATTCCCGAAAGCATCACCATACATCCCCAAAAAGCCCAACAAAACGACATTTGCCTGTTTATTAATACAGAAAGATGAGCATTTACTGGCATCATCTACATGAAATCAACTAGCTGCCTATATGATTGATATCAAAAAAAAACCGGAAAGCAAAAGCAATCCGGGGGTTAACAGATGTATTTTAAACACCGTTTTTGTCCTATAACTAGTTTACGGAAACAAGCATATTATCACTTGTCTTATTAACAATATCAGCAATTTGCATGAGTTTCTGCTCAAAGGCAACAGACTTATCGTTGTTGTTGAATACGCCCAGTGCTTCAGGATTGTTTTCAATCATGAGTTGAAATACTTCCGGAGAATACACATAAATTTTCCCCTCGGCACCCTGTTGTATAAAATATTCTTTGACTGCCGCATTGCCGTTGTAGAATTTTTTACAATAAAGATTTAATTTACCTTTCGCCACACGAATGGCAAATCCGGGCAAAGCATCAACGGAAACCAAACTTTTTCGTCCGCCACTGAGTTGATTTTGATCAATGGCAAAGTGATCTGCCGTTTGATAGGCTACAATATCGCTGGTTTTGATTTTTCGACTACCATCGGCTACAAGGTGCGGAGCAATAAACGCACCCCGACGGATCTCAAGGCTTTTGAATTCCTCAATCCGACCATCAGCAAACTTTACAAATGGACGTTCCGTTGATTCTTTCGAAACCTTTGTTTCTAATTGTTGTTGAAAACTTGCCACCTTACTGGTAGCGCAGGAACTGAAGAAAAGAACAGCACCCAAAGGGACTGCATAGAGGAGTTTAAACGTTTTCATATGAGTGGATTTGTACCAATAACGCTCGATTTTCTCCAATATTGTGGATTTTACAAATTTTTATGCTTTTTTTTATCGGCTCTTCTACTAGTGACTTAAAAATAAAATAGATTTATACCATGAAACAATACATTCCCTCCGCGATTATCAGCGTAGCCGTCATCCTGGGCTGCTGGATTCTGAACAACGCCTACAAATACAAGCACAAATCAAACGAAACAATTACAGTTACTGGCTTGTCTGAAGTAGATTTCAACAGTAACCTCGCCGTTTGGGGCGGAACATTCAGTCGCTCCGGTGCGACATTATCGGAAGCATATGCCATTTTGAAAGCAGATGAGGACTCTATTCGAAACTACTTGGTTGCTAAGGGCGTCAACGAGGACAATATTGAGTTTCTCGCTGTTACGAACATGAAAGAGTATGACAGATCCTATAATGCTGACGGACAAGAAACATCTGCTTCATTCAAGGGGTATTCCCTCACAGGTAATGTACGAGTCACATCCGGCAATATTATTCTGATCGAAAAACTATCTCGAGAAGTGACCGAATTACTTCAAAAGGGCATCGAATTCAATTCTGAATCCCCCTCCTACTACTACACTCAATTAAATGACCTCAAAATTGATCTCTTAGCCAAGGCGAGTGCAGATGCGCGCAAACGAGCCGAAACAATAGCTAAGAATAGTGGAGGCTCATTGGGCGACCTGAAAAATGCTAATATGGGCGTTTTTCAAATCACAGGAAAAAACAGCAACGAAGATTATAGCTATGGCGGCGTTTTCAACACGAGCAGTATGACCAAAACAGCTTCCGTAACCCTGAAAGTCAATTACCAGATCAAGTAGTATGATATGCGATAGCAATGCGAGCCGCCAGGGCTGCATTATTTTTTATGAGGCTGATATTTGCTTTCAGGCTTTCTCCTTCGGTATGATCCGCAATAAATTTCAATAAGAACGGCGTAATCGCTTTACCGGAAACATGAGCGGTATTGGCTGCTCGCAAGGCTTCCTGAATAACGCCTTCCATTTGCGAGGCCGGCATGTCATATGCTGCTGGCAATGGACAAGCAATCAACACCGAGCCCTCTAAACCGGCCCGCCACTTTGCATGCAGCATGGAGGCAATCTCGGTTTCGTCGTCTAAGCGAAAAGGACTTTTAAATCCACTGGTCGATGAGTAAAAACTGGGGAACTGATCACTACCCATTGTAACCACAGGCACCCCCAGTGTTTCCAGAAACTCGAGTGTTCTGCCAATATCCAAAATGGATTTCACGCCCGCTGAAACAACTGCCACATTGGTTTTAGCCATTTCCATTAAGTCGTTGGAAATATCCATGCTCGATTCGGCACCGCGGTGAACGCCACCGATACCGCCGGTAGCAAAGAGCGCAATGCCCGCCATGGAAGCAATACGCATCGTTGCCGACACGGTGGTAGATCCAGTTTTGCCCTGTGACAATACCAATGCCATATCCCGAATACTCACTTTTTGTACATCCCCTTGTGAGCCAAGACGATTGATATCCTCTGTTTGTAAACCCACTTGCATCTTTCCATCGAATAATGCGATCGTTGCCGGAATGGCCCCCGCTTCTCGCACGGTCTTTTCCACATCCAATGCCGTTTCCACATTTTGAGGATAGGGCATTCCATGCGAAATGATTGTTGACTCCAGCGCGACTATCGGTTTTTTTTCATGCAACGCCACTTGCACTTCTTCTGCGATAACTAACATCTAAATGATTTAAGAATAATAATGATGTTTACGTTCGTTCAATGTATGGACATCGACCCATTCACATACAGCACCTTGTTGTTGTAAAACTTCCAGGGCCAGCGTATGTGCATACTGAATAGCTGTTACTTCGTTTTGTCCGGTTAAGGTGGCATGCAACCAGGCTGCGAGCATCGCATCGCCGGCACCCGTTGAATCTACTACCTGAATGGAATGAGACGGAACGGCCATCGATGTTGAAACTGTTTTCATAACAGAACCACGTTCACCCTGACTGACCCAAACACGTTCAATCCGTGAAAGATCAGTCCCAAAGGCAGCAGCCCAATGCTCAATCACGGCCCACTCGTCCTGATTCGGTGTAATCATAAAGATCTTGCCGGACTGGATGGCGGCTATTTTTTTTGCTTTTGGAACAGATACGGGCTCGATTACGAGATGCGCCTTTTTTTCCAGAGCATACTCAGCCAAAAAAGATAAGGCTTCGACCGACAAATTACAATCGGCAATAATCCAGTCGGGAGTAGGTTGATCACGAAGCAGATCAGATAACCGATTTTTATCTAATGACGTTTCAATAGTATCCGTACAGACGGCCGCATAGAGCTGGCCATCCGGCTGAAGGAACGATGCGTAGCGGCCAGTAGGCTGTTCAAGGGTGATACAAGCATGTGTAGAAACGCCTTCGTTGGAAAATAGATACTTTAACCAGGCCGCATCGGCATCCTGACCAAAGACGGTTATGAGTTGGGGTTGATGGCCAAGCAAACCAAGATGACGGGCTATATTGGTGATCACGCCACCGGGCTTACGTACAAGGGTAGACGGATTGGATGTTCCCTGAATCAATGACTCATTGGAAAAATATAATTCGTCAACCAAAACAGACCCAATACATAATATGCTATTCGCCATGACGCAAAGATAGAGATCAGGCGATTGGGTAAAACAAAAACCCCGAAGATTATCCGGGGTCTTGTATGGCTTCGTAAAAACGTTGTTGTTTAATGGACGTCTTAGGATAAGGAAGCCGTTGATCTTTTCATGGGATGGATGGATTTGGATAAGGTTTTCATAAGGATTAAAAACGAACCGTGCCGTAGCACAGGTATTAAACCGATAAAAGGACCGTTTTAGTATATCCTTATCCACTCTTTTATTAAAATTGCGTATTTATGCGCAGGAAGTACGTATGCGTCCAAGTAGAACTACGAACTTTTTACTCGAACACACCGGTAAATCCGACAAATGGTCTAAAAAAGACAAAGCCCCGTTTCCGGGGCTCCATCGTATGGCTTCATGTTTTGAATCGTGTTAATATCGGTTCTTAGGATTTGGAAGCCATGGGTCTTTTCAATTGGATTGGATTTGGATAATTGTTTTCATAGGTTTTAAACCGGCCTTTATGGATATGGATAATTAAAGCCTGCTTACCCTATAGACGAAGCATTGGAAAAATTATTTTGTGTTACACAGGCTTTCCCCATAAAATCAGCAAAACCTGTAAGCTATTCATACGCATTAATACGTAGGAGTGTAAATAAAAAGGTCCCGCGAGCGGGACCAGTGGCTTCCGAGTTGGCATACAGGACGTCGAAGCCTTGAGGGATTCAGTGTACGGTTTTAACAATGGATTATTGGATACATAGGCGATTTCTATACACTGAAACTATGCAAAAAGAACAAGGAGCTGTTTTCCACCTTACGCTATAAAATAAAATTGGGTAAAACCTAAACGTTGCGCTACGTAATTACACGTATGAGGAGTATGCCGGATGCTGAATGCCAATATGAACGTTAGTGCCAATCGCTGGTAATGGAAGGCCGGATGGATGCATCCCTTTGATCAGCATATCCTGAATACGAACAGTAAATAAATAATAGTCGCCCATAAAATGAACGCTCTCAAGCCGTCCAACCAACGTCGATTGTTGTTCATCAATTATGCGAACCTGTGAAGGACGCAGCATCAATACTGGTCTGGGCTGCTTGGTCAAGCTGAATAATTCAGCCGGATTTTCAATGAAGGTGTAATCTCCTAAGAGTCCGGCTACGTATTGATCAAGATGATTAAAAAAAAGGTCGTGAGGTGAGCCATCC
>JBJTXG010000156.1:0-8578 GCA_046082125.1 Ferruginibacter sp.
GCACCCAATGTTACCGCCATGGAAACCAATAAGGTTAGGACAAGTTTTCTCATATGCGATTTTTATTTTTAACAAGCAAATATAGTTCACAAACTCAAACACCAATCGGTTTGTTAAAATTTTTACCGGATGTCGGACGATTAGCTTCCAATCGGCTAAGTGGTCACTTGGAAGAGCGGAAAAACAACAGTAAAACGGGCAGTAACACCAGGTTGGTCAACGTTGCAACCAACAAGGTGACAGATGTCAGCCAGCCAAGCGCAAACGTTCCTCCAAACCGACTGGCACAGAAAATAATAAATCCGGCTATGAGAACCAATGAAGTATATATTATACTTAATCCGGTTTGCTGTACCGTGGCCTGGACAGCCTTCTCAACATTGCCCTTGTGATCCGGTAATACTTGACGGTAATTGACGAGAAACCGAATGGTAATATCCACGGCAATGCCTAAGGCTATGCTGAAAATCAACACCGTAGACGGCTTTAGCGGTACACCGGCCCATCCCATGATTCCGGCTGTAACCACCAAGGGCACCAAATTGGGAATCAAGGAACAAAACAGAATCCGGAGCGATCGGAAAAGGTAGAGCATACAAACCGCAATCAATGCGAATGCCCAAAGGATGCTCTCTTTTAATCCATTGATAATGAACTTACTGCCTTCTAAAAAGGTAATCCCGGTTCCGGTCAGCGTCACCGTATAAGACGTGTCAAAATACCGATGGGCGGCACTATCCACCCGGGCTAGCAGCACAGGCAGTTTTTCAGTTCCCACATCGGCCATGTTCACGCTCATACGGGTGTAACGACGGCTGGTATCAATAAAACGAGATAATGCTTTGAGTGTATTGGAGGATCCGGTAGCGGAATCCTGTAACCGCTGTTTCAAACTGCTCCAGAATTTTCGGGTAGCGGTGGGTCCGGTCATTTCGCCCGGAAGCCGGTAATTAGAGTCCGCATCGTTGCCCTGAAACGCAAGGTTGCCAATTTTCATACCCTCTGCGATGGAAAGCGGTCGATTCATCTGTTCCATAGATGCAATCGCATCTGCGAGCGAGTCCATCGCGGTAAATAGTTTGTAGTCTTTCTTCTGTAATCCGCGGCGGGTTTTGGCATCAATCAGTATTTCCAGGGGCATGATGCCTTTGAAATGGGTCTCAAAATACCTGAGATCCTGATATACCCGATCTGATTGGGGCAGATCATCAACAATAAACCCAACCGAGCGCAGTCGCATTATACCCATTACCGAGAAAACCAGCAGTATGGCAGTACTGGCAACAACCACCTTTTGGTGATTAAACACCCATCGTTCAATCTTTCCGATGAACCCGGCAATCCACCGGCTGTCGAGGTATCTCAGCTCCCGTTTCGAGGGGGCTGGTGCGTAGCTCAACAAAACCGGCAACAAGACAAAAGAAATGATGAAGATGAATAAAATCGCCAATCCGGATACTACCCCAAACTCCTGCAAAATCGCGCTCCGCGTGAGGGCAAACACAGCAAACCCAATAGCTGCAGTGATGTTGCAGAACAAGGTTACGATGCCCATTTTGCTGACCATGGTAACCAGCGCCTCGTGTTTCCGTTGGGTTTCATCGGCAATTTCACTTTGTAAATAAGACGTGTGGTACTTATTAATGAAATAAATGCAGTTGGGAATGCCAATGACAACCACCAGCGACGGAATCAGGGCTGTTAATAGGGTGATTTTATACCCAAACAAGGTAATCAAACCAACCGACCAGATTACGCTCACCAGCACAATCCCCATGGAAATCAGGGTGGTGTTGATGGAGCGGAAAAACAAAAACAGGATGATCAGACTCAGCACCAGTGATCCGATCAAAAACACACCCATCTCCCCTTTTACCCGCTCCGCGATGACGGTTCGCACCCAAGGCAGTCCACTAATGTGAACGGTTGATTTGCTTTGCTGTTCGTATTGGTCAACCACGGTTTGCAGCTTTTGCATGATACCGGCACGCGCTTTGGAATTGACCGAGTCGCTGTTGAGCGATACCGCCATCATGTAGGTATGAGTGCTAGGATTGTAGAGGGTAGAGCGATAGAATGGCTGCCGATGGAATGCATTCACTGCCGAATCGAACAACGAACTGGTCAGGGTACTGTCTGTAAATAAGGTTCGTGAGATCAGGTTATCCGGATTGAGCGGATCGCGTTCGATCACTACGGCACCGGGAACGGCCATCACGCCCTGTACATTGGGCACGTTGCGGATGCCCTCCGTGAATCGACGATAATTGGCAAAGCGGTCGCGGTTGAAAAACCCGCTGTCGGTAACCCCCAGGACTACCACGTTGCCGTCTTGGCCGAAAATGGATTTGAATTGCTGGTATTCAACAAATTTGGGGTTATCCGTTGGAATAGCCCGGTTGAATTCGTAGCTGAGTTGCACCCGGAACGCGAAATAGCCCATCAGGAGTGTGAGTGTGCCCATGCTGATCAGAAAAAGCAGGCGATTTCGAAGGACCAGCGCAGCCAGTTGTTTCCACATGGTTTGTATTCCGTTTAAGGCGATAAAAAATCGGTGCAAAGATGTGTCATTTGACGGAAAGCGATCAGATATTTTGATAAAAAGCCAATGGCCGGAGTATTTTCGTGGCGTGATCACCAAAACAAAAGGCATAGTACTTCGCGCGGTGAAATATGGTGAAACCAGTTTGGTCGTAACCGTGTTTACCGACATACTCGGCATTCAGTCCTACCTCGTGCAGGGTGTGCGAAAAAGCGGAAAAGCGGGTCAGCGTGCCATCATGTTGCAACCCGGCGCTTTGTTGACCCTGGATGTATATCACAGTGAACGAAAGCAATTGCACCGGATCCGGGAGTGTGCCTGGAGTTATGTGCCGGCGGCCGTGCTCAGTGATGTGGTAAAAAACTGTATCGCGCTGTACTGGATGGAAATCCTGCAGAAGTGTTTGTCGGAACCCGAACCCAACACGCCCTTGTTTTCGTTTTGCGAGGATATGTTGATCGCATTGGATCGCGCTGAGCCAACCACCACCGCATCGATCAATTTGTTTTTCTTAATACACCTCTCGCGTATTCTCGGATTCGGCATCAGTGTTCCTGCCGGTTCGGAGCAGCCGTTTTGGGATTATCAGGAAGGTCATTTCACGGAAAAAAGACCGGCACACCCTCACTACACCGAGGATGCACTCACGGCTTCCCTGAAAGAACTGTTTTGTGTGATGCATCCGGATGAACTGACTGACATTCCACTCAGCCGGGCCGAACGCCATAAACTCCTCGACGCCCTGCAGATGCATATGGCCAATCATGTTCGGGGAATGAATCAATTAAAAAGCCTGCCGATTGTACGGGAAATCTTGTCCTGACCGATCTGTCAATATGGAACACCGGCCGGAACCAATAATCGCACCTCGTTGCCGTCCAGCAACACCACACCCGGCTGTTTGCCTTTTTCAAACGAACCCAGCCAGGCATCAAAGCCCAGGGCGATGGCTCCCTGGCTGGTAGCCCAACCAAGCATCTCTTCAAGCGGAATATCCGGAAAGACAGTTTGGAGTGTTTGTATTTCTTCGTATACGCTTAACCGTTGATTGGATGCCAGGCTGTCCGTCCCGAGTACCACACGGCACCGATGTTCCCGCATCATTTGCAAGGGCGGCATCGATTGCTGTATATATTGGTTGGCATTAGGACAAAGACAGAAATACAGCGAGTTAAAAAAATCAGTTGCTAACGTATAGGCATACTCGATATCTGCTTCGGCGGTGAAGACATTGTGCACCAGGATCATTTTATCGACACTGGTAAATTGGGAAAGCGTTGCTTGCAGAGAGGAGGTGCCGGTTTCCTGAAAAAGATCCGTTGACAGGCCCAGGTTTCGGAAAAGGGTAAGGAGCTCTCCTTGTTTATTTAAAAAAAACTGGTTTTCCGCCTCGCTCTCCTGGTTATGCATGGTCAGGATTTGTCCGGTACCTTGATGAACGATCTGTTTCATGAGCGGCGTTGAAACCGAATACGGTGCGTGGGGTACAATTACCGATGCAAGACCGGCTTCGGTAAAGGCATGTTGGATCCGAAGGCTATCCTGGAACCGAATGCCAGCTTGTTTTGAATCAAACCCGGCGGCTTCGATAAAATTCCGGTAGGACAGTTTCCGCTGCTGTTTCACTACAATGCTATGTGTGGTATTGCTTATATCACCCATTGCCACGATACCGGCCTGCAGCATATCCAGTTCAGCCTCCATCATGGATTGCCGAATCTGTTCCGGATCGTCGTCGCGGGAGGTCATCACCCGAAAGAGAAAATCGGGTAGTCCGGTATGCTTGGGTATCTTGTTTTTGAGGTGAGAGAGTTCCAGATGACCGTGGGCGTTAATCAACCCAGGACAAAGGGTGCCTTCAAAAAAAGCGATATCATCGCCTGCTTCTTCCGTGGGTACGATATCTATTACCACCCCGTCCTGGCTGAGGATGAGCACTGCATCTTCCGAGAGGTATTCAAACCCATTGAAAAGACGACGGGATGTGAGTTTGCGGTACAACAGAATGAATGTTAAGCCGTACTTTTGCGGTCCGAACAATAAAAGTACGCGATGCTGGACAAACTGGAGGCCATTCGGGCAAAATTCGATCAACTGGGCGTGGCGCTGACCAATCCGGAAATCGTTGCAGACAACAAGCGATTCAGCGCGATGAGCAAAGAATACCGCAGCCTGGGTAAAATTGTAGCTGTTCATAACGAGTACCTGAATAACCTGGAAGCGATCTCGTTCAACAAAGAAGTGCTGGCCTCGGATGATGATGAAATGCGTGAATTGGCCAAGCTGGAACTGCCGCCGCTTGAAGAACAAAGAGAAAATCTGGAAAAAACAATACGAACCCTCCTGATTCCGAAAGACCCGTTTGATGAAAAAAATGCCATTCTGGAAATACGGGCCGGAACCGGTGGTGATGAGGCCTCGCTGTTTGCAGGGAATCTACTACGCATGTATTTAAAATACTGTGAGAAAAAGGGATGGCGCACCGCTATCCTCAGTGATAGTGAAGGAACTGTGGGAGGCTACAAAGAGGTGCAGGTGGAAGTTACGGGTGACGACGTTTATGGAACGCTCAAATTTGAAAGCGGTGTGCATCGGGTGCAGCGTGTTCCGGATACCGAGGCCAGTGGTCGCATTCATACAAGTGCTGCAACCGTAGCCATCATGCCGGAGGCCGAGGAGGTGGATGTGGAATTAAAAGAAAGCGATATCAAAATGGAGACCGCCCGAAGCGGTGGGGCCGGCGGTCAAAATGTAAACAAAGTGGAAACCAAAGTTTTTCTAACCCACAAACCAACCGGCATCACGGTCGTTTGTCAAACCGAACGCACGCAGCTTGGCAACCGCGAAAAAGCAATGGAGATGCTGCGCACCAGACTCTATGATGAGGAAGTTCGTAAGGCGGAGGAAGCCATTGCCCGCCAACGGAAATCGCTTGTGAGTACCGGCGACCGCAGTGCCAAAATTCGCACGTATAATTACCCGCAAGGTCGGGTTACAGATCATCGGATCGGATTGACGTCCTATAATCTCGATGCTTTTTTGAACGGCGATATTCAAGAGTTCATCGAGGCCCTGCAATTTGCCGAAAACGCCGAAAAAATGACTACTCAATCCTAACAGAACATCCTTATTTTTAAAAAAACAACGACCGCCCATTGGCCACTTCCGATAAAAAATCATTTTGGAATCGTTTCGGTTCAAGCAACGAAAACGGGGAAATGAGTTTCGTTGACCACCTGGAAGCGCTGCGATGGCATATCGTTCGTTCGCTGGTGGTTTGGCTGATTGTTACCATTGTTTTATTCATCAACGTCGACTGGCTTTTCGATCAGGTGATTTTTGCACCTTCCCAAAGTGATTTCATCATGTACCGTGGGTTCTGTAAGCTCAGTCACTGGCTACACTTGGGTGATGCCTTGTGTATGCCCCCGGTCAATCTGAAGTTTCAGGGAAACACGATCAGTGGCCCGTTCATGGCCGCTTTGTCTATTTCCATGATCGGTGCGTTCATTATCGCTTTTCCGTACATCTTCTGGGAAATCTGGATTTTTGTCAGACCAGCCCTTTCACTGAAAGAACGAGCCGGGTTTCAAGGTGGCATCATCTGGGTTAGTTTGGCTTTTTTTACCGGCGCCTGTTTTGGCTATTTTATTGTAGCACCATTTACACTTAATTTCCTGGCTAATTTCACCTTAGGAACGCAGAAAGCCTACCAGTACCTGCCCACGCTGGGTGATTATATCGATGCTATGAAGAACATTATACTGGGTTGTGGCATTGCCTTTGAAATGCCAGTGCTTTCGTATGTGTTGGCCAGCATTGGACTGATCAGCGGTGATACGCTTCGTAATGCTCGTCGGGTTGCCATTGTAGTTATTTTGGTGATTGCGGCCATCATTACCCCATCACCCGACTGGACCAGTCAGATAATCGTTGCATTACCCCTATTTTTACTATATGAACTCAGTGTCATGATCGCCGCTAGGGTCAGTAAACAGGCTGGAGAAGATGAGCCAAAAGAGTGGAGCTGACGAACGTGTTGCTTTCATGGAAAATAATCTATAAAATCATGTAATCATGGCCGTTATTTCCATCGGATCAGACCATGCCGGATTTGCTTTTAAAGAATTGCTGGTAGCCGCTCTCCAAGAAAAAGGATATGCCGTCAACGACGTAGGATGTTATTCCGAGTCTTCAGTCGATTACCCCGATATGGCCCATCCGGTAGCCGACGCTGTAGAAAAAGGCGAGGCGCCCCTGGGCATCCTGTTATGTGGAAGCGCCAATGGCGTTGCCATAACCGCTAATAAACACCAGGGCATTCGTGCAGCGTTATGTTGGAATTCCGATGTTGCCCGCCTGGCACGTCAACATAACGATGCTAATGTACTTTGTATACCGGCTCGCTTTGTTTCAGCAAATGAAGCCCTTGCCATTATGGATGCTTTCTTATCGGCTACTTTTGAAGATGGCCGACATGCAACGCGTGTACAAAAAATTCGCTTATCTACTCAACCATAAATTTATCTGATATGCCATTACGTAAAAGACCGGTTCTTGCTTTTCTGATGTGGGGCCTCTTCTTAGTTTCGCCATCCATCGCGCAAAAGATGGATCCGAAACCCTATGCCGAATTCATTACGGCAGACCGGTTGAAAAAGCACTTGTCTGCCATTGCCCACGACTCGATGATGGGTCGTGAAACCGGTACGGCCGGCCAACGCATGGCCGCTGCGTATATCCAAAACCAATATCGACAAATCGGATTGCGCCATCCGGATGGATTGTCCGATTACCAACAATATTATCCATTGTTTCAAGACAGCCTCATTCGTTCTGATCTCCGCTTGAATGAACTGCCACTGAGTTTCGGAAAAGATTACTACCTGCCGATCCGAACCTGCATCAGTCAAAAAGCCAGTGCAACAGGTATTGTATTTGCGGGATACGGCATTGATGATCCGACCTACTCTGATTATACCAATCGAAATGTAACGGGTAAAGTGGTTGTCATCATCAACGGTGAACCATACAAAAATGGCACCTACCTGATCAGCGGGTACAATTACCCATCGGATTGGTCCACTGATTTCATGAAAAAACAAGAAGCGGCATTTAAAAACGGAGCCGTGGCCGTTCTTTGTGTAGATCCGGTATATGGCACCATCAGCAAGTCAACGGCCGAATGGAATCGAAAAACAGACCTATCCTTCTCATCCATTCAACCCGAACAGAAAGACCGATGCAACATCGCCATCATTTCTAATACCATTTTCAAACAACTGGTTGGCACCAACGCTGAGGCCATTCTGGAGATCGGCAAGAAGAAACAGTCCTTTGAAGGTATTGCCTTTGAAACAACTGCTTTTTCGATGTCTTTCCTGCTTGAAAAATGGAGTGCAGACATTAAAGCCTCCAATGTAATCGGTCTGGTGGAAGGTAGTGATAAAAAAAACGAATACCTTTTTGTAACGGCACACTATGATCACCTGGGTGTTCGTAATGGAAAAATATACAATGGTGCCGACGATGACGGAAGCGGTACCTGTGCGATCATGCTTATGGCTGAAGCATTTGCCAAAGCGAAAAAAGAAGGAAAGGGTCCACGCCGAACGGTGGTGTTTATGGCAGTGAGCGGCGAGGAAAAAGGGCTATGGGGCAGTGAATATTATACCGACCATCCGCTGTTTCCGCTGGAAAATACCACGGCAGACCTTAACATTGATATGATCGGACGAGTGGATACGGAACGTAAAAAAGCCGATACGCTCAACTATGTGTATGTGGTCGGACATGATAAAATCAGTAGCGAGTTACCGATTGTCAACGAAGGGGCCAACAACCAATACACCAAACTCACCTTGGATTATAAATTTGACGACCCCAATGACCCCGAGCGCATTTATTACCGCAGCGACCATTACAACTTCGCGCGGTATGATGTGCCGGTGTTATTTTTTTATGATGGTATGCTGAAAGGCGATTATCACAAACCTACTGATGACGTTGAAAAAATCTACTGGTCGTTATACGAAA
>JBJTXG010000157.1:0-10230 GCA_046082125.1 Ferruginibacter sp.
GACTCATCCGGTTGGGTACACACCTAATAAAAATGAATATGCCGAATGGTTGCGTTGTGGATTGAACGCTTTTCAACAGGGGAAGCCGCTATTGAGTCCTACTAAATAATCATTGTTGATACATCATAGCTTCGGATATCCATTTCGTATTTCATAATGCTCGTATGCAAGACGAATGAACACAAACTCCAAGCAAAAGCATATCTATTCTTGAAAATCAAAAAAGCCCCGAACACATTTGTTCGGGGCTTTTAATAGAATACGATTGATCTTACAGGGCAATCTGCTTCTCAGTCATCATTTTACGCAGGTTGATCAAACCATAGCGCATTCTGCCTAAAGCCGTGTTAATACTGCAATTAGTTAACTCAGCGATTTCCTTGAAGCTCATGTTGGCATAATGACGCAAAATGATTACTTCTTTTTGGTCATCAGGCAGCATGTCGACCATTTTACGTACACGGTCGTGTGACTGACCCGCCATAATTTTTTGATCAGCGCCGGCTTCAGAGAAGTTCAACACCTCAAAAATGTCGTGGTCATCGCTGGTTTTAATGCTTGGACTGCGCTTTACCTTGCGGAAATGGTCAACACACATGTTGTGTGCGATGCGCAGGGCCCAGGGAAGGAATTTGCCCTCATCTGTATAACGACCCGTTTTCAGGGTGTCGATAATACGGATGAACACGTCCTGGAAGATGTCTTCAGCCAGGTACTTGTCTTTTACCAACAGATAGATCGACGTAAAGATCTTGTCTTTGTAACGCTCAACCAGGATAGAGAGCGCGTTGGGGTTTCCGTCCATGTAGGACTGAACAAGTTGTTGATCGGGGAGTGTGGAAAGGTTTTTCATTTGGACTACAGTTTTTAATGGTTAAGGACTTGGTTTTTTTACCAACGAACCGAGAAAGAACCGGAGTGCAACGTGGAGATGTGAACTTGGTTTTTCTTAGCACATTGGTTATTGGTGGTGTAAAACTATCGTTAAAAAATACCGTTCCAAATTTTTTTAAGAAGAATTTTTGCAAAAACAAAAAATCGAGTATTAGTGCTGCAAACGCATACGTAGAACTACGCAGTAGATCCCGTTGTTTGTTCGGGAAAACCCGTTTTTACGAGGTTTCCAGCGTATTTTTGCAACATCAACAAGTGCTCACATCCCCATTTTTTTAATTGAAACATTGAAAAAAAATAACCGACATATTGAAATCAAAGGCGCCCGCGTTCATAACCTGAAAAATATCAGCGTCACGATTCCGCGCAATCAATTGGTCGTGGTAACCGGTGTGTCAGGCTCGGGAAAATCATCACTTACGATCGATACGTTATTTGCAGAAGGCCAGCGCCGGTATGCTGAAAGTTTAAGTGCCTATGCCCGTCAGTTTCTGCAACGGATGGACAAACCGGATGTGGATGCCATACAGGGACTTTGTCCCGCAATCGCTATAGAACAAAAAGTAGTCACGCGCACGCCCCGAAGTACTGTTGGTAGTATGACCGAACTGTATGATTATTTCCGATTGCTATTTGCACGAATCGGTAAAACCTATTCACCAGTAAGTGGTGATGAAGTAAAAAAGCACGACGTTCAAGATGTCGTCGACTACTTGGTTGCCAAACCAGTCGGGTTAAAATGCCAATTGCTGGCACCCATCCTTCCTCCGGCTCCCGGAACGGAGCAATCATTTTTGGAAGGAATCTTACAACGGGGTTTTGCAAGACTTCATGTTAATGGGACTACTCAGGCCGTTGAGGAACTGTTGGAAAGTATAGGCGTACAAACAAAAAAAAATAAAAAACCGACACCAACGCCTCAGTGGGCCATTGTTATCGATCGGTTGGTAACCAAGCATTTTGATCAGAATGATCTCTATCGGCTTGCCGATTCTATCGCTACCGCGTTTGACGAAGGAGGCGGACAACTGGAATTGCAGGTCGATGGCGTTGTTGACAAATCATTCAACAGACAATTCACGGCGGATGGTATCCTGTTCGAAGAGCCGATTCCAAATCTGTTTTCCTTTAATAATCCATACGGCGCTTGTCCTACCTGTGAAGGTTTTTCTCAGATTTTGGGTGTTGATCCGGAACTGGTGATTCCCAATCCCAATCTCAGTTTGTATGAAGATGCCGTGGCTCCCTGGAAAGGAGAGAAATTACGTTCGTGGAAAGAGGCGTTTATTCGTAAAGCTGAAAAATTCCAATTCCCCATACACAAACCGATCCGGGCGTTGACAGAAAAACACAGAAACCTGCTCTGGGAAGGGAACCAAGAAATTTATGGCATACATGATTTTTTTAAGGAGGTGGAACAAAATCTCTACAAGGTTCAATATCGTGTTTTGTTGAGTCGCTACCGCGGAAAAACAACCTGTCCGGATTGTAACGGCTTTCGTTTGCGAAAAGAAGCGCTTTATATAAAGATTCGCGGTAAGCATATTGGTGAGTGCGCTACCATGACCATCGATGATTTGTCCGACTGGTTGAAAGCCATATCCTGGACGGCACCGGAACAGGCCATTGCGCAACGGGTGCTCGACGAAATTCGTAACCGATTGCAAACCATGCAACAAGTTGGATTGGGATATCTCACCATGGATCGCTTGGCGAATACGCTGAGTGGAGGTGAAAGCCAACGTATCCAGCTGACGCGTAGCCTGGGCAGCAACCTTACCCAATCACTGTATATTCTTGATGAGCCCTCCATCGGCTTACACAGCCGTGATACCGAAAATCTGATTCGGGTATTAAAGTCACTGCGAGACCTGGGTAATACGGTGGTCGTAGTTGAACATGATGAACAAATGATGCGAGAAGCCGACCACATCATCGATATGGGACCATTAGCCAGTCATTTGGGTGGAGAAGTCGTGGCCGTAGGGAATGCCACACAAATCAGCAAAAACAAACAGAGTCTGACCGGACAGTACCTGTCGGGCATCAAGAAGATAGTACGAAATACACCGGTTCGAAAACCAACCCATTTCCTGCATATCAACGGCGCCACAGCCAATAATCTGAAATCCATTGATGTCGCTATTCCATTGCAGGTAATTTGTGCTGTTAGTGGTGTGAGCGGTAGCGGCAAATCGACGCTGGTGGGCGATATACTTTATCCGGCCTTATTGCAAAAATTGGGCGATTATTCCATTCGTCCGGGTCAGCATAATGCCATTGATGGCGATTGGCATCTTGTTCAACGGGTGGAATGGATCAATCAACATCCGATTGGCCGTTCCAGTCGGAGCAATCCGGTTACCTACATCAAGGCCTATGATGAAATCCGTGATTTGTTTTCACGGCAACCGTTGAGTAAGATGCGGGGCTATCAGCCCAAGCATTTTTCCTTTAACGTCGATGGCGGACGTTGCGATGCTTGTAAGGGAGAAGGAGAGCAGATTGTGGAAATGCAATTTCTCGCCGATGTGCATTTGCCTTGTGAGGCCTGTGGGGGCAAACGATTCAAAGAGGAGATTCTCGAAGTGCGTTTTCAGGAAAAAAATATTCATGAATTGCTCGAACTCAGTGTGGATGAGGCGATTTCTTTCTTCCGGACAGATTCGAAGCAAGGCAGCCTAGTTGCTCAATTGTTGCAACCGCTCACTAATGTTGGACTCGGCTATGTCAAGCTCGGACAATCATCCAGTACATTGAGCGGAGGAGAAGCACAGCGGGTCAAACTCGCCTCTTTTCTCGGCAAAGGAAAAGCACAAGGATCCGTTTTTTTTATTTTTGATGAACCAACCACCGGTTTGCATTTTCACGATATCCATAAACTATTGGATTCGTTTCATGCGTTGGTGGAACAGGGGCACACGGTACTGGTTGTTGAACACAATACAGATGTGTTGCGTACCTGCGACTGGATGATTGACTTAGGTCCGGATGCCGGAATTAACGGAGGCCACGTAGTTTATGAAGGTCCACCGGCAGGTATCAAGCAGTGCAAAAAAAGCGTCACAGCCCGTTATTTGTAAACGGTCATCGAAGACGGTCGCTTTCCTCAATCAGTTTCATATCGTTGCGGATGGCTCGCATACTCATGATTATAAAAATAGGCATAGCTGCAACGAGTAAGCAAAACAGGGAGGGACCAATCTTCGGAAAATTCATCGTTTTCAATACATAAATGGCCAACAAGCCAAAGGTAGCTAAGCAGGTGTACATGCAAATCGTTAACTGAAGTTTTCGGTCATGGTATAGAAAAATGACGATCAGACTGGCTAAGCCGATGGCCAATGTAAGCAAAAACAAATACCAGTGTGACTGTGCGGTTAGTCCAACAAGCATTCCTCCTTCCGCAGAATAAGCAAAGGGCAGAAAAAAGCTGAGCACGGCACAAGCGACCACACTCAGTAACCAAATAGATTGAATGCGTTGAATCATTGAAAAGTTTTTAGAGTCGAGTGAGTTGGATGTTTTGTTTTTATAAACGCCTTATTTCAATAAAAGTAAAACATTTTGCCAATTGACATGAAATATGGAGTGGGCAAAACGCAAATGGCACCATGACGCTGATTTTATTAGTCCGATTGAAAACTAATTCCCCAATTCCGGGTACAACGGAAACTGACTCATCAACCCACGGACCTCTTCTTTTACGGCCAAGATGGTTTGCTCATTGTCAATATCCATCAGTACGCGGTCAATTAATGAAACGACGGATTCCATGTCCAGCTCTTTCATACCTCGGGTCGTAATGGCCGGAACGCCTATACGAATGCCGCTGGTTACGAAGGGACTTTTGTCATCAAACGGAACGGCATTTTTATTGAGGGTAATGTGCGCCCGATCCAGGGTTTCCTGTGCTTTTTTACCGGTTATATTTTTATTGCGGAGGTCGATCAGCATGAGATGATTATCTGTTCCGCCACTGATGATGTTGTATCCCCGATTGGTTAATGCGGTTGTCATGGCCTGTGCGTTGCTACGTATCTGGTGGGCGTATGTGGTAAATGCATCTGTCAGGATTTCGCCAAAAGCCACGGCCTTCGCAGCGATGACATGTTCGAGCGGTCCGCCTTGTGTTCCCGGAAAAACGGCCATGTCCAATAGATGGCTCATCATACGTGTATTTCCTTTTGGATCTTTGATGCCAAATGGGTTTTCAAAATCGCTACCCATCAGGATGATGCCACCACGTGGTCCGCGGAGTGTTTTATGCGTGGTGCTGGTAACAAAATGACAATGATCGAAGGGGGATGTGAGTAGTCCTTTCGCAATGAGTCCGGCCGGATGGGCCATATCACAGAGCACAAAGGCACCAACCTCGTCGGCTACCCGTCGAATACGTGCATAGTCAATATCCCTGCTATAAGCGGATGCGCCGCAAATGATCAATTTGGGTTTCAGCGTGCGGGCCTTTTGTTCAAGCATATCGTAATCAATGAGTCCGCTTTCGGGTAAGACACCATAATGATGGGCCTCGTAGATCTTTCCGGAAAAGTTGACCGGAGAGCCATGCGTGAGGTGTCCTCCCATGCTTAGGTCTAGACCGAGAATAACATCACCCGGTTTAAGGATGGCGAGCATTAAGGCTGCGTTGGCCTGTGCGCCGCTATGTGGTTGTACGTTCGCATAGGCGCAATTAAATACTTGTTTGATGCGGTCGATGGCCAGTTGTTCAACCTGATCCACGATATCACAGCCACCATAATAACGACGCCCGGGGTATCCTTCGGCGTATTTATTGGTAAGCGGAGAGCCCATAGCCTGCATAACGGCCATGCTGGTGAAATTTTCACTGGCAATCAATTCAATGCCATGACGTTGGCGCTCCAGTTCTAGTTGAATCAGGTTAAATAAAACAGAATCTTGCTGCATAAAAGTCTTTGTGCAAATATACTTCAGGAATGAAACGGGTACATGCTTTCGTTCAGCCTATTTATCGAAAATAACCTAATTTCGATGTCCCAAACGGGTTCTGCATGAAAGCGATTATCCCGGTGGCCGGCGCGGGAACCAAGCTCAGGCCCCATACCTATACACAACCCAAAGCACTGATTCCGCTGGCCGGCAGAACGGTGCTGAGTATATTGATTGACCAGCTGAAAGAGCATGGCATACGCGATTTCATTTTCATTATCGGGTATTTAGGCGAGAAAATACAAGATTATGTGCATACTCATTACCCGGAACTGAATTGTCATTTTGTACAGCAAAGTGATCGCTTGGGCACTGGACAAGCCGTATACCTTACACGTGAACTGGTAGCCGGAGAAGAGGTGCTGATTATGTTGGGCGATACTATCGCAGACTATTCTCTGAAAGAAGTGTTAGACGCCGATACCTCGATGTTGGGTATAAAAAAAGTAGATGATCCGCGCAATTTTGGTGTTGCTGAAATTGAGGCCGACGGTATGATTAGCCGTGTGGTTGAAAAGCCGGCTATCCCCAAAAGTAATATGGCGCTAGTCGGTATTTACCGTATTCGCGAATCTGTTCAGTTGTTCGAATGTCTGGAAAAAATACTCTCTACACAACCTGAACTCACCGACCTGAGTATCACCGATGCGCTTGATTGTATGATTGGCATGGGCATACCTTTTCGGTCTTTCAAGGTTTCCAATTGGTTCGATTGTGGTAAGAAAGAAACTCTCATTGAGTCAAATGCCATCTTACTGAAAAAATTTGGAGGCAATGTGCAGGAGAATAATCCTTATCAGAATACGGTTATCATTCCGCCGGTCAGTATCGGCGAAGGTTGCGTCATCAAAAACTCAGTGATTGGTCCCAATGTGGCTATCGGCGAATTTACCAGTGTGAATCAAGCCATCATCCGTGATTCCATAATCGGATCCTATTCCAATATTCATGAAATCGTTTTGAACGACTCGCTGATTGGCAGTGATGCAGAAGTGAAAGGAGGTAGTCGCACGCTTAATATCGGTGACAATACCGCGATCGATTTGGGCGGAAATAGAACCTAGCATCCGCTTCTTTTTTACTATACAAAGATGGTCTATGGCATTTTCAAACGAAATCACCCGTTTGTTCGGCATTGAAAAACCAATCATCCAGGGTGGCATGATCTGGGCTTCCGGTTGGCGACTGGCCTCTGCAGTGAGTGAAGCCGGTGGTTTGGGATTGATTGGCAGTGGAAGTATGTATGCAGATGTCTTACAGGAGCATATCATCAAATGTAAACAGGCAACATCAAAACCCTTTGGTGTGAATGTACCACTCTTGTATCCGCACGCTGATGCGCATATTGAAACAATCATCCGAGAGCAGGTTCCTATTGTGTTTACGTCGGCTGGTAATCCAAAAACGTATACGAGCCGATTAAAAGAGGCCGGTATTACCGTTGTCCATGTAGTGAGTAGCAGCAAGTTTGCCCGAAAAGCAGAAGAAGCCGGTTGTGATGCAGTTGTTGCTGAAGGTTTTGAAGCAGGCGGACACAATGGGCGTGAAGAAACAACCAGTTTTGTACTGATACCAGCAGTGCGGCAGTCGGTACAGATTCCGGTGATCGCCGCAGGTGGTATCGCAACTGGTCGACAAATGCTTGCCGCAATGGCTCTCGGTGCCAAAGGCGTGCAATTGGGTAGTCGCTTTGTGGCCTCTGAAGAATCCTCCAGCCATTGGCTATTTAAACAATCGGTCATTCGCGCGGACGAGGGGGATACCTTACTCATGATGAAAAAAACAACGCCGGTCCGACTGCTGAAAAATCCTTTTTTTAATCTTGTGCAGGCGGCAGAGAATCAAGGCGCTACTGCCGATGCGTTGCGAGAATTGCTTGGTAAAGGCCGGGCAAAAAAAGGTATGTTCGATGGCGATATGGAAGAAGGGGAATTGGAAATTGGTCAAGTCAGTGCGCTGATTCGGGATATTAAACCCGTGGCTGTCATCATGGATGATCTATGGACTAGCTTTGAGCAATGCCTCCAAAATCCCTTGAAAGAATATTGTATCTTTACAATAAGATGTTTTCAAATAAATTGACAATGAGCCGTTTAAAAATAAATCGAATAATTTATTTGTTGGCTTGTTGGTTCGTTTGCTCCATAGAAATCGTGGTAGCACAAACGCCTCAACAATTAAAGGAGGCCATTCAAAATGGCAGCCTTGACCCAGCCATGCTCAGTCCTGCACAAAGCGCAATCTTGGAGGGAAGGGCCCCGGCCAATGCATCAGAGCCACAGGATGGTTTTGATTATAATGACGCGATCAATGAAAAAAAAGGATTGGTAGAACGAAGAGATACAACGATCAACAAGGCTTCCTCTCGCAACAACATTGAACAAACCTTCGGTTCTGGCATTTTTTTACAGGCTGCTGTAACGGACCTCACAGAGCTCTCCGTACCTCCTCCGGACTATAAAGTAGGCGTCGGTGATGAAATCATTATTTCGCTTTGGGGTGGCGGCGAATTACAAGAAAAATATTCGGTATCAAAAGACGGCTCTATCTTTCCAAAAGGAATCGGCAAAATTCATGTAGGTGGGTTGAGTTTTCAAGAAATAACAGCCATCATCACATCCAAATTCAAACGGGTAACACCAAGCACAACCAAAGTGTCGGTCTCCATGGGCAAACCAAGAAGCATTAATATCAATGTAGTTGGCAATGTGGTGAACCCTGGACCGATGACGGTGTCAGCTTTCTCCAATGCCTTTCACGTGATTGCCAAGGCCGGCGGCGTAACCGAGGTTGGTGATCTTCGTTCCATTCAGATAAAACGTGGCGGAGTTCTCATCGATGAGCTGGACGTATACAAATACCTCACGACTGGTGACTTTGGAAAACATATCTATCTTGAAAACAATGATTTTATCATCGTTGGTTTTTACAACAAAAAAGTACTTGCCACCGGTCAGTTCAAGCGCCCGATGTATTACCAGCTGAAACAGCAAGAAGGCCTCAAAGCCCTTTTTCAATTTTCGGGTGGACTGAATGCAGATGCATGGTCATCAACTATCCATATCCTTCGTAAAGAAAATGAACAGGAAGTGCTGCGCAATGTCAACGCCCGTTCGTTCGCGCCAGATTCCACCAACGATTTTATTTTGCGGGATGGGGATGTGGTTAAAGTGGACCTGATTAAGAAAGGTGTGCGAAATCGTGTGGAAATGCTGGGAGAGGTGCGATATCCCGGAACGTATGAAATCAAGCCGGCCGAACGCCTCTTCGATCTCATCCATAAAGCCGGTGGTATTACCTCCAATACAGTCCTAGAAAAAGCCTATGTGTTTCGCGGAGGGGCGGATTCAACGAATCTACTTCCGGAGCGGATCGAAATCAATCTGGAACGATTTGATGAGAATAATGCCGGAGATTCATCCAACATTGAATTGAAGGATTACGATATTGTGCAATTGTTGTCTAAGACTGAATTTGGCACTCAACAAACCGTGGAGGTATTTGGTGAAGTGCAGCGTCCTGGAAAATTTCGTCGGTTTGAAAAAATGACTTTACAGGATTTGCTTCTGTTAAGTGGCGGATTGAAAGCCGGTGCCGAGTTTCGTCGGGTAGAAATTTCGAGTGTCGTAAGTATGGATACGACGTTGCAAGCCATCAAGCCAACTAAAACAATTATCCGTTCTTACAGCATACAATATCCGTTAACCAAAGATTCGCTCTCCGCTACAGTGCTGCTAAACCCTTACGATCAGGTATTTGTTCGCAAAAACCCGGAATTTGATATTCAAGACAATATCGAAATCAGAGGACAAGTAAATTACCCCGGTCTTTATACGAAACTAAGCAAGGGAGAACGGCTCGCTTCGTTCATTGCAAGAAGTGGGGGCGTGCTCGAAAATGCGGATTGGACCGGTGCTTATTTGATCCGAAAGCCACAAGACGATTATCGAAAAAAAATCAGCGAGCGTAATCAGCTTGATATTGATTCCATCGGTCGCTTTAAAAAAGATACCAATTCGGTTCTGATGGATGATTTCAACATCATCAGCATTGATCTCAGAAAAGCACTGAAACGAAAAAAATCAAGTTTCAATGTGGTCTTGCTAGAGGGCGATATCATTGTTATTCCGGAGACGAGTCCGTTTGTGCAAGTACAGGGGAAGGTGCAATCAACCATCAAAATACCGTATAATTCAAAACACCGACGTGTTCGGTACTACGTCGACAAGGCGGGCGGTTTTGGTGTGAAACCATGGCGAAAACGCATATTTGTGACGTATGCCAATGGGAAGAGTCGTAGGACTCGTAACTTTTTATTTCTGCATTTTTATCCCAAGGTTCTTCCGGGGTCAATCGTCACGGTAC
>JBJTXG010000158.1:0-4061 GCA_046082125.1 Ferruginibacter sp.
TTTACATACCATCGGCCGGACATGATGCCGGTATATCGATGGGGGCTGCATTATACACCCAGCATGCCTTGCAGCGCATGGTTCGCCAACCGGCTATTCAAACCGCCTATACCGGTAGTCGATTTACCAATGAATCCATCCGACAAATACTCGACAATCAGTCGATTGCGTACGAAGAACTATCGGATGAAGCGTTGTATGATCGCGTGTCCGATCAGTTGATCAACGGCGGTGTCATTGGTTGGTTTTCGGGTCGTGCCGAATTTGGTCCTCGTGCGTTGGGAGGACGTTCCATTCTCGCTGATCCGCGCCGGCAGGATGCGAAAGAGCTTCTCAATGCCAAAATAAAACGGAGAGAGTCTTTTCGGCCCTTTGCGCCATCCATTCTCAAAGAACAGGTTGCCGATTTTTTTGAACTGGACGAGCCGGTTCCATTTATGGAGAAAGTATTCCCCATCCGGAAAGAAAAGCAACATCTGATACCGGCTGTCACGCATGTTGATGGGTCCGGTCGACTGCAAACTGTTGATGCAACGGTGTCACCAAGGTATTATGCATTAATCCATGCTTTTTATCAAAAAACAGGCATACCTATTTTATTGAATACATCGTTTAACGAAAACGAACCGATCGTCAATAAGCCAGAGGAAGCACTGGCCTGTTATCTGCGGACCAACATGGATGTGCTGGTTATGGAAAACATCCTGGTCGAACGCAAAAAGAACCCGATTTAAAAGTTGTAGATTTGTTGACTACTTACCTCAGCCATGATCAAAGTAACGATCATAACGGTTACCTATAACTCCGAAAAGCATCTCGAAGACTGTCTGCTCAGTGTTCGCGAGCAAACCTATCCGAATATTGAACATATCGTGATCGACGGAAAGTCGACCGATCAAACCATCGCCATTATTCAAAAAAATGCCAAAAATATTGCGGCCTGGATCTCAGAAACCGATAAAGGCATGTATGATGCAATCAATAAAGGCATGCGAATGTCTACCGGAGACGTGATCGGGATTCTGAACAGTGATGATGTGCTTGAAAATCCGGAAGCAGTTTCGGTAATTGCCCGAACCTTTGAAGAGCAGCAAGTAGATAGTGTATACGGTGATCTGGAATATGTGGATATGCATGACCTGACGAAAGTGCACCGCATCTGGAAAGGCAAACCGTACAAACGTAGTTTATTCCATCATGGTTGGATGCCTGCACACCCGACATTTTATTTTCGTCGCTCGGTTTTTGAACAATATGGCGGGTATGAAAATCATTTTTATAGCGCTGCAGATTACGAACTCATGTCGCGGTATTTATACAAACATCGAATCTCAGCATATTACATTCCGCAGCTTTTGGTGAAGATGCGGGTTGGGGGACAGTCGAACCGAAGTTTGAAAATGCGCTTACGGGCCAATCGCCGGGATTATCTGGCTATGCGAAAAAATAAAATCCCCTTTCCGTTTTTTGTTTCCATTTTGAAGCCGCTGAGTAAGCTTCATCAGTTTTATGGCCGATAATGCAATCACCCCGTTAATTTGATCGTTGTATGTTTTCATTTTTCAGAAAAAAAAGCGAGTCGGCAGCAGGCGCCTATTTTCCCATGACGGTGGATATACATTCCCATATTCTGCCGGGTATCGATGACGGTTCGCCGGATCTGGAAACATCCGTTGAATTGGTTCAAGGCTTGATGACACTGGGTTTACGACGATCGATTGCCACGCCACATGTGATTTCTGATTTATACCGAAATACCCCCGACACCATCCATACGGCCCTGCAACAACTGCGGGATGAACTGGTTGTTCGGCAAATAGACTATACAGTAGACGCGGCGGCTGAGTACATGATGGATAGTTATTTTCTGGAATTACTGCAGTCCGGCAATCGGCTGCTAACCTTAAAAGACAATATCCTGTTGACTGAATTTTCCTATGCGTCCCGTCCGGACGATCCGGGACGTTATTCATTTGAAATACAAATGGCCGGGTACTCACCCGTGCTAGCTCATCCGGAGCGATACCCCTATTTCTACGACGATTATAAAATCTATCATCGGTTGGTTGATCTGGGTTTTATGCTGCAGTTGAATTTATTGTCGTTATCCGGACACTATGGAAAAGGGGCCGTGAAAGCAGCCCAGTATATGCTCAAAAATGAATTAATTGCCTTCGTAGGCACCGATATGCATCATGTGCATCATATGCAGATGTTGTCCAATCCCAAGATACAGCATGAACTAAAAGCTAATCTGGGGCATCGCAACTGGAATGATTTTTTAGACAATTAATCAGTCTGTAGCAACGGTTTTTTTACTCATTGGTTCCTAGTTATGAGCTGGAATTGGAAACCCTCATAGGGTTTTAGCTCCAATAAAAAAGCGGTGTTACTTTTTCGCGATTTTAGGTATGATAGATTATTCAGTTTAATCACCTCAAACCACCCATTCCACCACGGTATTTTCCCACTCTTTTTTATACGGCACCGATACGTGCAAATAGTTGTCGGTATATCCCTCCATCAAGCCGTTCTTATTGACCGATTCGAATAATACGGGTCGGGTTTGGCCACGATGTTTTTCCGTGAATGCCTGCATTTTCCGATAACTTAGATTGCGCAAGATTTTATTGCGCTCATTTCGTTTGAACATGGGCACAACATCCGGCATATCAGCCGCCAGGGTATTGTCGCGCTCGGAGTAGGTAAACACATGTAGATAGGCGATATCGAGCGATTCGATAAACCGCGCTGTTTCGGCAAAATCCTCATCTGTTTCGCCCGGAAATCCTACAATCACATCAGCGCCAATACAAGCATGCGGGATTTCGTGGTTTATCCAGGCAACCCGTTCGGCATAGAGCTCTCGTACATACCGCCGACGCATGAGGCCTAATAGTTTGTTAGATCCACTCTGAAGCGGCATATGAAAATGCGGCATAAATTTCGTGCTGCTTGCAATGAACGAAATCATCTCAAGGGTTAGTAAATTCGGTTCAATCGACGAGATGCGAATGCGAGAAATCGGGGATGTTTCCTCCAGGGCTTTGATCAGGTCGAAGAAAGATGTTTCATGCTTTTTTCCGCCATGCGTCCCTTTGCCAAAATCACCCAGGTTAATCCCGGTGAGTACAATCTCTTTGGCTCCGTTTTGAGCAATCTGCTCCACTTCCTCCAATACGTGCTCTATGGTGTCACTACGACTCTTTCCTCGGGCCAGTGGAATGGTACAGAAGCTGCAATTATAATCGCAGCCGTCCTGCACTTTTAAAAACACCCGCGTCCGTTCGTGCACAGAATGGGATGCGGTAAAGGTGGTTACCTCGTCAATATCACAGCTGCATATTTTCCCGGTATCATTTTTTTTGAGTTCGCGCAGATGTTGGCTGATATTGAATTTTTCAGCGGCACCTAAGACCAAGTTCACACCCGGAATGGAGGCAATTTCGGTAGGTTTTAATTGGGCATAGCAACCGGTAATCACTACCATGGCCTCGGGGGCTTTTCGCTGAATGCGCCGGACCAGTTGTCGGCATTCTTTATCAGCATTTTCGGTGACAGAGCAGGTGTTGATTACATATACATCGGCGATATCCCGAAAGTCTTTTTGAACAAAACCATCTTGCTCCAGCATGCGGCCAAGAGCCGTTGTTTCACTGAAATTCAACTTGCAACCTAAGGTATGTAAGGCAACACTGGATGGCATGGCGCAAAGGTACGCCATGAACAGCGGTTGTGTAAATCCTGTTTTTCGTATTTTCGATGATGCTATCAACTATCATCAGATCGTTTTGGCTGGTCTTTTTTGCCGGTTATTTTGTGGCCTGTAACGCACAGCCTGGCGGTACATCGCTAGAACCGCTCGCATTCCGGGATGCTTATGCCAAGGAGAAACAAGCCGTATTGCTGGATGTACGAACACCATCGGAGGGGAAAGGCGGCATCTTGCCCAACGCCGTGTTGGGCGACTATCAAGCAACGGATTTTGAAACACGAATCCTAAAAATGAACCGCGATCTGCCGTATTTCGTGTACTGTCTGTCGGGTGGTCGGAGTGGTTC
>JBJTXG010000159.1:0-2565 GCA_046082125.1 Ferruginibacter sp.
GTTGGAAGGATCTGGGTTGCGACTGACTTCTTTTTTACAACCGACACATGCAATCAATACGATAATAAGAGACAAGAATAGTTTGTTCATGCGGCAAAATTAATGCCTAGTATTGAACATCGCCCAATTGATTATAAACAACCTGTTCGTCCACCATCCACTGGTAAATTGATGCCATTGATGTAGGCCGCAGCCGGAGAACACAGAAAGGCAACTGCTGCCCCAAATTCGTTGGGTTGGCCGATTCTTTTAGCCGGTATTTCTGCAACGAGTTCTTTCATGACTTCATCTTCCGTTTTGCCAGAATCAGCCGCTTTCTTTTTAATGACATAGTCGGCTCGTACCGTTGCCGTAAAGCCCGGTAATACGTTGTTCACGGTTATGCCAAAGGGTCCCAGCTCAGTGGCCAGGGTCTTGCTCCAGTTTGCAACGGCGGCGCGGATGGTATTGCTTACCCCCAATCCGGCAATCGGTTGTTTTACTGAAGTAGAAATGATGTTGATGATTCTTCCAAAACCGGCTGCTTTCATGCCGGGAACTACGGCCTGGCTAAGTTGATGGTTATTGATCAGATGTGCCTGAAACGCAGTAATAAATTCAGACGAGTTTGCATCGATGGCCTTTCCGCCAGCCGGGCCACCCGTATTATTGATCAAAATATGAATCGTATTCCCTTTTGAAATGTATGCTTGAATAGCATTTTGAACCGATGCATTGTCGGAAAAATCGGCTACTAGATACTGATGTTGTTGATTGTGACGGGTATCGAGTTGTTGAAGGGCGGCTTGCAAACTCGTTTCATTGCGCGCCATCAACACAATATTTGCGCCTAATAATGCCAATTCAATGGCAGAAGCAAGTCCTAAACCTTGTGTGCTGCCACAGACTAAGGCTGTTTTTCCGTTTAAATCAAGATTCATGGCTAATCAATTGTTCGTTGAAAAAATTCGTTGCTATTTTTAGCTGTTCAACCACATTGAAAATAATCGGACACATCCCATAATGCATCAAGGTGGCAAACAAGCGTGTTTTAAAACGGGGTTGATCTAAATTAGGAAATGCACGGCAATCGGCATAGCGATGTTCATAGACCCGGCATTTAGAGTCGCATAAAAAATGACAAGGAACGGCATTGATGATTTGAGTGCCGGCATTGCCCGATTCTACATACTGATTTTCAAACGATTCCTTGGACATATTCAGGGTGTCCGCTATCCGTTTGTTTTCTTCTGGTGTAACGTGAATCATCAGGTTGCGACAACAGGCACCACACGCAGTGCAATCAATCAGGGGCGATACTTCGTTGTTGATGGAGACGGTTAGGTTGTCCAACGCTGTCTCGTTGAATTGCATGAGGTAATCTCGAAAAGCCCTGTTTTCAGATTCCCTTTTTTCGGCTAATTGGGTCAGTTCAGAAGCGTCCGTTATGAGGTTGATGATTGGTGTATTTATGGTTTCAACAAAGATACCGGCTTTGGCGCTGATATTTTACGCACATAGTCCTGTTAATGTGGATAAATGAGAAACCCGAAAATGGTTGATGTTCCGTTAAATTCGCGGGTTAGAAAATGATTTTTCGGCCCTTTTAATACACGATTGAATCTTATTATGGCGCAAAAAGAAACGAATCAATATACGGAAGATAGCATTCGGAGTCTCGACTGGAAAGAACACATACGGCTTCGTCCTGGTATGTATATTGGAAAACTGGGCGATGGCAGCAGTGCTGATGATGGGATCTATGTGTTGATCAAGGAAGTGATCGATAACTGTATCGATGAGCACACCATGGGCTACGGTAAACAAGTGGATGTTAGCATTGATGGTAAAACGATAACGGTGCGCGACTACGGCCGTGGTATTCCGCTGGGTAAAGTGGTGGATGTCGTAAGTAAAATAAATACCGGTGCCAAATACGATAGTAAGGCCTTTCAGAAAAGTGTTGGATTAAATGGGGTAGGTACCAAAGCGGTGAATGCGTTGAGCCATTATTTTAAAGTGACCGCCTTTCGGGATGGCCGTGAAAAAACAGCCGAATTTGAGCGCGGCGATCTGAAGAAAGAATACAAAGAGGCCGCTACCAAAGAAAATAATGGAACTGAAGTTACGTTCATTCCGGATGACAGCATTTTCAAGCATTTTCATTTTGTAACTGAATACCTCGATAATCAGTTTTGGAACTATTGTTACCTGAATGCCGGACTGATCATAACGTACAACGGCAAGCGTTACGTGAGCAAGAACGGTCTGCTGGATTTGCTGCAGCGGAAAACCAATGAGGATGAGCTACGGTATCCCATCATTCATCTCAAAGGAGAAGATATTGAAGTGGCTATCTCTCACGGGAATGGCTACGGGGAGGAATACTACAGTTTTGTCAACGGACAATTCACCACCCAAGGTGGCACCCATTTGGCGGCCTTTCGCGAAGGCTATGTGCGAACCATTCGGGAGTTTTTTAAAAAGGATTATGAAGCGGCCGACATTCGGGGTAGTATTTGTGCCGCTGTTTCCGTTCGGGTACAGGAGCCCGTTTTTGAATCACAAACCAAAACCAAACTGGGT
>JBJTXG010000160.1:0-5988 GCA_046082125.1 Ferruginibacter sp.
ATGCGGAATTAGGCTTCAACCACATCTTTTTTTCACATATCTTTGCCAACCTTTAAAAGCTCCTTTTTTCACCAATATTGAATACTCAATCCAATGCAACTCAAAGTTTTAGTTTGGTTTTTTACCATCAGCTTGATGATCATTTCCATATGGGAACTTTCCTATACGGTAGCCGTGCGCAATTTTGAAGATAGTACGTACGAAAAAGCGGTTAAGCAAGTAAAAA
The DNA here is from genome assembly GCA_046082125.1 of Ferruginibacter sp. Classification (GTDB taxonomy): domain Bacteria; phylum Bacteroidota; class Bacteroidia; order Chitinophagales; family Chitinophagaceae; genus Ferruginibacter. The sequence goes on from JBJTXG010000160.1 coordinate 227, forward strand.
AACAACAGCCCGGTCTGGCTAAAGATCAATTCGATCTCACGGTGGAGCGCGTAAACGACTCTTTGCTTTTTGCCTCCAGAGAAAAAGTGATTTACCTGGGTTCTACCTATCAAAAATGTAAAGAAACTGAATTAAACCTTGGTTTGGATTTGCAGGGTGGTATGAGCGTAACCATGGATGTCAACCTGCGTGGATTGGTCAAATCTCTTTGCAAATCGAATGACCCTCGTGTTAGCCGGGCACTAGCTACCGCCGACAGCGCTAAGCTGAACAGCGATAAAAAATACACGGTTCTTTTCTGTGATGCGTTTATCCAGCAAAATGGTTCCGGAAAACTGGCTTCCGCATTTTCCTCCGGAAAAAGTTTCAAACCAACCATGTCTGATGATGCGGTTCGGGAGGAACTCACTTCGATATCCAATGGAGCTATTGAACAAACATTCAAAATCATCCAAAAAAGAATTGACAAGTTCGGTGTAGCACAACCCAATGTAAATCTCGACCTAAACAAGGGCATCATCAATGTGGAATTAGCCGGCGTGAAAGACCCTGAGCGTGTTCGCAAATTGTTACAGTCTTCTGCCAACTTGCAGTTCTGGGAAGTGTACAATAAAAGCGAAATAAATAACGCGCTGGTTACCGCCACTAATTCACTGCAGATGTACCTGAGCACAAATCAGGCCGATTCATCCAAGGTCGATTCTGTTCTGAAAACAAAATACAACAATCCGTTAGAGCGCTTTTTAGATGGGAACGTCAGAGATAAAAACGATAAAATCGTTAAAAAGAATGGCAAGAATGTAGTCTATACAGAACAAAGAGGATTTGAGATTGGTTACGTTGCCATCGCTGACACTAGTCTGTTTACAAAATATATGAGTAACTCGGTTGTTGCAGCGGCGTTTCCATCCAATCTACGATTTCTCTATGGTGCACCGGAGAAAGACAATGGATACAGTTACGTACGGTTTTATGCAATCAAAACAATCCCTGGCTCAGACAAGGCTCCACTAGAGGGCGATGCTATTGATGATGCTCGTCAGGATTTCGATAACAAAGGCAAACCGGCAATCAAGATGGAAATGAATCCCATGGGGGCTTCCAAGTGGGCAGCCTTGACTCGCAAGAATGTTGGCCGACCAATTGCTATCGTTCTGGATAATGTTGTGTACAGTGCTCCCAATGTTACTGGTCCAATCGAAGGCGGCAGCTCTGAAATCTCAGGAAACTTTACCATTGAAGAAGCGCAGGATCTTGCCAATACGCTGAAATCAGGAAAGGTAGACGCTCCTGCCCGTATTGTGGCCGAACAAATTGTTGGTCCTACTCTCGGACAAGATGCCGTTAATGGTGGTATGCTGGCCTTTCTGGTGTCCTTTGGCGTGATTTTCCTGTTGATGCTCCTCTATTATAGTTCCGGAGGCTGGGTGGCCAATATTGCCCTGATCCTGAACCTGCTGTTCACATTGGGTGTATTGACTGCGCTTGGCTTTACCTTAACGGCTGCCGGTATTGCGGGTTTGGTACTGACTATCGGCATGGCTGTAGATACCAACGTTATTATTTTCGAACGGATCAAAGAAGAACTCATTCGTGGAAAATCATATGAAAAAGCGGTTGAAGACGGTTATCAACGATCCATGGCTCCCGTTGTGGATGCTCACGTAACTTCTTTGCTAACGGCTTTCATACTCGCTTTCTTTGGACTTGGTCCGGTACTCGGATTTGCAACCACTCAGATTATCGGTATCCTGTTGTCATTGTTCTGTGGCATCTTGGTTTCTCGCCTGATCACCTCGGTGGGCACCAGCAAAAACACGCATTTCAACTATTTTACGAATTTGTCTAAAAGCATTTTCAAGAAATCCAATTTCAAATTCATTGAAAAAAGAAAAATTGCCTACCTCATTTCTGCGTTTGTATTGACAGCGGGTGTGGCATCTCTATTCAACGGATTTCACCTAGGCGTCGAATTCAAGGGAGGTCGCTCCTACACTATTGCTTTCGACCAGAAAGTGTCCGGCAATGAGCAGCTGCGCAACGACCTCAAGAAAAGCCTGGATGGCGATAATATCACGTTGAAAACAATTGGCAACGATGGAAAACAACTAAATATTACCACGGCATACTAGATTGGTCAGGAAGATAAAGATAGCCTCGTTCAGCAACGGCTGATGGATGGTCTTCGAACGGCCTTACCAAAGGATATCACCTATGACCAGTTTGTAACAAATCATGTGAAAAGTTCGGTTACGGTTCAACCAAGCATTTCGGAAGACTTGAAAAAAGGTGCGATTAAAGCGACCATTTTTGCTGCAATCATCATCTTCTTGTACATCTTCCTTCGTTTCCGTGATTTCCGTTATTCAGCCGGTACCATATTGACCATCTTACATGATGTGTTGGTTACCATGGCTGTGTTCTCTTTCTTCAAAGAGATTGTGCCGTTCCCGCTGGAACTTGACCAACACTTCATTGCAGCAGTACTTACGGTCATCGGCTTCTCTATGAATGATACGGTGATTGTATTTGACCGTATCCGTGAATACAGCCGCGATATGAAAGGCGCTGAAAAATCGACCATCATCAATGCAGCCATCAATGATACATTGAGCCGTACCATCATGACGTCACTGACCGTTTTCCTGACGGTGCTGATCCTCTTTATATTCGGAGGTGATGTTACCCGCGGTTTCGCCTTTGCCATGTTGATTGGTGTCATCACCGGTACTTATTCCTCTATTTTCGTGGGAGCTCCGGTGCTAGTTGACATTGCTAAAGACAAGCCACTGGGTGCTGCAAAAGAAGAGCGAAAAAAAGAGAAAGCTCCTGAACTGTAACGTGCTTTCGTTCATGATATCTCATTAAAAAATCCCGGATTATCCGGGATTTTTTAATGAATAAGTCCATTTGAATTAAACGGCGAAACTGGTTCCACATCCGCAGGTGCTGGATGCGTTTGGGTTCTTAAACGTAAACCCACGGGCATTAAGTCCGCCCTGCCAATCCACTTCCATGCCGGTCAGGTACAGTTCATGTGCCGGATCGATGATCATCGGTATGCCGGCCCAATCAAAATGTTTATCAGTTGGTTTAGGATCATCAAACTCCAGTACATAGGTCATGCCACTGCAACCTCCCCCTTTCACGCCCACGCGGAGAAATCCTTTCTGTTGGGCGGCAGCATCTGTTTGCAGTAATCGGATTACCTCATTTTGCGCAGACATAGTCAGTTGTACAGGCGTAGTCATTTCAGTCCTTTTTGTAAAATTACAACATTGGCTTAAAAGACCATCTCGCTTCTTGTTCGCATTGCCTACTTTTGTACCGTTATGACCGATTCCTTTTTACTTTATTTTCAAGCCATTACCAGTATTGTATTACTAGTGCTTCTTGTTATGCTGCTGATCGAACAACAAAAGATTCGTAAACAGACTGAAATCCCCCGCCAGTCGGCCGAGGGACTGAATTTACAGTTACAGGCTCTTGAAAGACTGACCCTTTTTGCGGAACGGTCTACCTTGAAAAACCTCTTGTCCAGAACGGCCATTCAGGGTTTATCAGCGGCCGATCTGCATCAGCTGCTAACAGAAACCATCCGCCAGGAGTACGAGTACAACCTAAGCCAACAGATTTATGTCAGTCAGGCAGTTTGGAGTGCCGTCACCCGTCTCAAAGACCAAAATATCTATATCATTCACCATATAACAGCCAGCCTTCCGCCACAGGCCGGTGCCATGGACCTCTCCCGCCTGATTCTCGAATACACCGAAACGCCCAATGCAGAGATGAGTGCGGTGGTGTTGGATGCCCTTCAATTTGAAGCCAAGAAACTCATGCAATAAACGATATGTCCACAAAAAAAATACAAACGGATTCAGGAATAGCCATTCAGCCGGTTTATTCCGAGGATGCAAAACGACCAACGCCTCTTTCGGCTCCCGGCGAATACCCGTACACCCGTGGCGTGCAGGCCGATATGTATCGGGGTAAGCTATGGACCATGCGTCAATATGCCGGCTTCTCCACCGCCGAAGAAAGCAACAAACGCTACCATTATCTTCTCTCGCAAGGAGTAAGCGGGTTGAGTGTGGCCTTTGATCTTCCAACACAAATCGGTTACGACAGCGACCATCCGTTGGCTGATGGCGAGGTTGGTAAAGTGGGTGTTGCCATCGACAGCCTCGAAGATATGGAACGACTGTTCAAAGACATTCGGCTTGAACAGGTTTCAACCTCCATGACCATAAACGCTACCGGATTTATCTTACTCGCCTTTTATGTGGCCCTTGCTAAAAAGCAAGGGGCCGATCTGCAAAAAATTACCGGTACGATCCAAAATGATATCCTGAAAGAATATGCTGCCAGAGGTACCTATATCTACCCACCTCAGCCCAGCATGCGGATTATCACCGATATTTTTGAATGGTGCAGCACCCACCTACCCAAGTGGAATACGATTTCCATTTCCGGTTATCATATTCGCGAGGCAGGCAGCACCGCTGTACAGGAAGTGGCCTTCACCCTCAGTAACGGTAAGGCCTACGTGAAAGCAGCCATTGAGAAAGGACTCGACATCAATGTATTTGGTAAACGGTTGTCTTTCTTTTTCAACGCGCACAATCACTTGTTTGAAGAAGTGGCCAAATTCAGGGCAGCCCGAACGATTTGGGCACAACTAATGAAAGACCTGGGCGCCACCGATCCCAAGGCCATGATGCTTCGATTTCATACGCAAACCGGCGGCAGCACACTTACGGCTCAGCAACCCATCAACAATATCACCCGTGTAACCATCCAAACCCTGGCCGCTGTTCTAGGTGGAACGCAATCCCTTCATACCAATGGATTTGATGAGGCATTGAGCTTGCCTACTGAAAACGCTGCCCGAACGGCATTACGTACGCAACAAATTGTAGCTTATGAAAGCGGAGCCGCTGATACCGCCGATCCACTGGCAGGCAGTTATTTCGTGGAATCGTTAACCCATGAGGTGGAAACGAAAGCATGGGCGCTGATGCAACAGATTGATGAAATGGGTGGCAGCGTAGCCGCCATTGAATCCGGATTCATGCAAGATGAAATCGCCCGCTCTGCCTATCAATACCAGCAAAGCATTGAAACCAACGAACGGATCATTGTGGGTATGAATGCCTATCAATCCACCGAAACAGAAAAAATACCCGGTTTAAAAATTGATGACCGCATCCAAAAAGCCCAATCGGAAAAACTGGCCGACTTGCGTGCCCGACGCAATGCTGCCTCAGCGACACGCTGCCTCCAGGCAATCGAACAGGCTGCCAGGGACGGACAAAACCTGATGCCTCCGGTTATTGAAGCCGTTGAGCAGCTATGTACGTTGGGTGAAATCGCTGATACATTGCGTAAAATATTCGGTGAATACCGGTAACGAGTAATCGCATAAAATACTCAATGGGCAAAATCGGCGGTGAAGGAACCTCGGATCCGCTCGATGGGTGGATTGAAATAACCAAACTTCAATGCCGGAAACTCCTCCTGTAATAACTGCATCATCTGACGTACACCCATGCATTCACCTGTATCGGCCACGCCTATTTTTTCCAGGTACCAATCGGGATCAATATTAAAATTGCGCCACTGAATCATATTCAGTCCAGTTTCGCGGATGAGCGTACGAAGGGCTTCGTACTCTTCAATACTGTCGGTCATACCCGGAAAAACAAAGTAGTTGATACTCGTCCAGCCTCCGGCAGCCTGCACGGTTTTCAGGGATTGAACAA
>JBJTXG010000161.1:0-10749 GCA_046082125.1 Ferruginibacter sp.
ATCCAACGAAAACTTGTCCGTCGAATAAAATCTGCGAGATGTCGATGCCGCCGGAAGCGGTCCAGTTGGTACCGAAGCGTGCAGGCACTAATCCAAAACCATCAGATGGAAAGGCGATGGTGTTACCGTTGCCGTCTTTCACACCATTGTTTACCAGTACTTGATATACGGATGGTGAAATAAAATCCGGAATAGTATTCACCGGAATATCAAAAAAGCGGTTCAGGGTTATGCCGGCATTCAGTTGTGGATAGGTGATGGCGGTGAATTCCCGGTTGGTTTGTTGTTGGATGCGAATATCGAGCAGTGCATTCTTCACCTCCGTCGAGTGTTTCATAGCGTATTGAGCTGCCTGCGATGCCGAAAACACATGTTTTGTTTGCGCGAACATGTTTGAATAGGTCAGTAAGAGCACTACGGCTGGTAAGCAAATCGTTCGTCGAGTAATGCGGGGTATCATTTTCTTTATTATTTTTTTTGTTCAATGTATTTATCAACCATTTTATATCCTTTTGGGGTAACGATTCCGTACAGGAAATGAAGAGACAGCTCTGCGGCCGCTTCGGTTAGGGATGTTTTCACGGATTGCTGAAACTCGGGTTGAAATGGAATCAGGACTGATTCTACCCGAAACCGGGCCATAATGTCGATGCGTATATCTGGCCTGTACAGACCTTCCTGAATACCCCGCTGGAAGTTATCCGTATAAACCTGCAGTAGCCATTGGTTTTTGTGTTGATAAAAAACCCGGTAGGCTTTCGGATAATATTTCATCAGGTCAAACAGAATCGACGGGTTCATGTGGCGAAAGAGTTCCGCCATCATGGCCATTGCCAGAAAGATCTCATGAATGGCATTGGCTGACTTTTTTTTGTCGGCTACACAGCGGGCTTCATTTTGTTGAACGATGGCCAGAACAACGGCCTCTACGAGCGATTCTTTGTCTGAAAAGTGTTTATACAGGGTTTTTTTGCTCATACCCAGTCGGGTAGATATATCATCCATACTCACGCTTTTGAGCCCATATTGCATGAACAAAGCATGGGCCGCATCGCGGATGCGGAGGGTGCTATCATGGTTGGGTTGAATCATCGGCGCAAAACTAAAGAAACTATTATCGTAAACAAAGTTTCCATCAAAAGGTTTCAGCCGGATCCATTCGTAAAGCATTAATTTTATTAATCAATCAATCAACCATGCGAAAAGACAATCCCTTCAAATTCAGTCAATTGCTTCAATACCTGTTGCAGGGCATTATGGTGTCGGCACCAGTCATTATTACGTTTTATATTTTATACTCCCTGATTACGTCGATAGACGGGTTGATTCCCCTGATTACGTATACAGATGCCGGCGGAAAAGTGCATGTACAGAATTACGGATTAGGCATCGTGGTTTTGGCATTGATACTGATCATTATTGGCTATTTCAGCTATTTTTTCATTACCAACCGAATGATAACCTTACTGGATGGCATCATGAACCGATTGCCCGGAGTCAATCACATTTACTCAACTGCCAAAGATTTTTTGGAGGCCTTTGCCGGCGAAAAACGAAAGTTTACGGTTCACGTACTGGCCAATGTGGACGACAATGATGTTTGGAGAGTGGGGTTTATCACCAATAATGATGTATCTGATTTTGGACTGGAAGATTTTGTAGCCGTGTACATACCGATTTCTTATTCTATTGCCGGTAATGTTTATATCATTCCCCGCAATCGGATCAAACCCATAACACATATGAGTTCTGCTCAGGCTATGAAATTTGCCGTGAGTGGAGGCATCACGCAAACGGTCGAAGAGCCCGGTACCAAATAGTTTTTTTCTTTTTATTCGGCGTTTCATTCATCATGGTTTTGCATACATGGCAGGGTAAGTTGCATAAAAACAAGCGTGTTTAAAACGTGGCTTTATTTATCATTTTTATGGACAAGCTCTTCGCCGATTGAGTATCACTGGGGATTTTATGCACATGCGTTGATTAACCGGCAGGCTGTCTTTTTATTGCCTCCGGCGATGATTGGTTTTTATAAATCTCATATCCGGTATTTGGAAGACCATGCGGTAGACCCCGACAAAAGGCGATATCTGGTAAAAGAGGAAGGTCCGCGGCATTATATAGACTTGGATTTGTACGGATCGTTTCCTCATTATCAAATACCCACCGACCGGCGAGAGGCAGAGCATCTCTATCATCCTGATACATTGACGGAGCGTGGGATTGTGCCCTGGCATGTGCATGACATGCTATACCGACTTACATCGGCTTTTCGGAGAAAAAACAAGCAAGCCGTTTTGCAAATCAGTGCTGAGCTAGGCCATTATGTGAGTGATGCCCATGTGCCGTTGCACGCCAGTTCCAATCATAATGGCCAGAAGTCTGATCAAAAGGGTATTCATGGATTGTGGGAGACGCGTTTACCCGAATTATTTGCTGAGCAAGCGTATGACTTTGTCGTTTATAAGGCGGCTTATTTGAGTGATCCGTTGGATTATATCTGGCACCGGGTTGTAGAAAGTGCTCTTGCGGCGGACACCGTGTTGCGCCTGGAGCGGCTGTTAAGTGAGCGATTTGATCCAGCCCGGAAATATGGGTACGAGGCGCGAAAGAAAACCGTACTAAAACAATATGCCACCGCCTATGCAACAGCGTATCATGATCAGCTCGATGGCATGGTGGAGCGCCGGATGCGTCTTTCTATTTTTTCTGTGGCTTCGTTCTGGTATACAGCCTGGGTCGATGCCGGTCAACCTAACCTAGACGATTGGAATCAACCGGCGGCGAATGCGCCGGATCGTCGGCGCATGACCGAATTGCTGGATGCTTCCTGGCGCAACGGCTCCCGCATGATTGGACGAGAAGAGTAATAATTCCTCTTGAATAAGTGTATTTTTGCGCCTTTAATTGATTTCTTTCTCATGGTTTATAATTTCAATGCCGGCCCGTCCATTATGCCCAAAGCGGTGTTTGATGAAGCCGCTTCGGCTGTTCAGCAGTTTCAGGATACGGGATTATCGCTTCTTGAAATAGGCCATCGAACCCCCTTGTTTTCCGATGTCATGGAGGAAGCCAGGAGCCGAGTGCGCACCTTGATGCAGCTGGATGATGCCCATGAGGTTTTATTTTTACATGGTGGCGCTTCCACACAATTCATGCAAGTACCGATGAATTTACTGGACGCCAAAGAATCGGCTGCTTATGCAGATACCGGCGTCTGGAGTGCCAAAGCCATCAACGAAGCGCGTTTATTTGGAAAAGTGGATGTGGTTTGTTCTTCCAAAGAGCAAGGATACCGGCATATACCAACTGATTTTGCCGTTCCGAATGAAGCCCGATATTTTCATATCACTACAAATAATACCGTGTTTGGCACCCAATGGAAAAAAATTCCTAAAACCAGTAATCCGCTGGTGGCCGATATGAGTAGTGATATTTTTAGCAGGCGCCTACCGTTCAATGATTTTGCGCTGATCTATGCGGGTGCACAAAAAAACCTTGGCCCGGCCGGTGTTACCTTGGTGGTTGTACAGAAAGATTTGTTAGGAAAAAACCGCCGTCCGATTCCAACGATGATGGACTATCGAAATCACATCACGGCGAAAAGTATGCTGAATACACCGCCTGTCTTTGCAGTGTATGTTTGCCTGCTGATGTTACGCTGGCTTGAAAAAGAAGGGGGGATTGAGGAAATGGAGCGCCGAAGCATGCAGAAAGCACAGCGACTCTACGACGCGATTGATCGTAGCCATTTATTTGATGCTCCGGTTCGAAAAGGGGATCGCAGTTTAATGAATGTTTGTTTTAATGCCATTGATGAGCAACAAGCCGGCTTATTCCTGGCGTATGCTCAATCGCAAGGAATTGTAGGTATCAAGGGTCACCGGTTGTCTGGTGGTTTCAGAGCGTCTTTGTATAACGCCCTGCCAATGGACTCCGTCGATGTGTTGGTTCAGGTGTTGGCTGATTTCGAGCAACGAATCGCCTAGTTAGCATCCTTTTTTTCTGCCGGACAGGAATTCAGTATTTTTACAACCGGAATAACAAATACTATGATAACTATTTCTCCTTTTCCCGCCCTTCGACCTGATCCGGTTTTGGCCAGTAAAGTAGCCTCTCGTCCCTACGATGTGTTGAACAGTAAAGAGGCAAAGGTAGAGGCGCAGGGGAATCCGTATTCGTTTTTGCATGTTACCAAAAGTGAAATCGATCTGCCGGAATCATCCGATATTCATACACAAGCGGTGTATGACAAAGCAAAAGAAAACCTGGACGCCTTTATCAGCCGAAATGTGTTGTTTCTGGAAAGTAAACCATGCTTTTATCTGTACCGGCTGATCATGAACGGACGTAGTCAAACTGGCCTGGTTTGTGGCAGCTCCGTAGACGACTATGAACAGGATTTAATCAAAAAACATGAATTCACCCGTCCGGAAAAAGAGAAAGACCGCATCAATCATATTATGAATACCGGCGCCCAGACCGGTAATGTGTTTTTGGCATATCGCCCTGTGTCGGACCTCGATGAACTCATTCAAAAATGGTGCACGGATAAAAACCCGCAATATGATTTTACGGCGGAAGATGGCATTCAGCATAGCATATGGATTGTGAACGATGATAACACCATTCAAACCATTACCACGTTATTTAAGGAAAAAGTATCTTGTACGTATATCGCTGATGGGCACCATCGCGCGGCCTCGGCCGCTAAGGTGAGAGCGTCACTGGGTGACAACGCCACACCGGGCGCTTCTTTTTTTCTAACAACCTTCTTCCCGGCCAATCAATTACATATCCTGGATTATAATCGGGTGGTGAAAGATCTGAATGGCCTGAATGAACAAACCTTGTTGGATAAACTCATGGGTTCATTTGACGTAACTCCCATAGAAAAATCCTATCGCCCGGAAGCCGAGCACCATTTTGGATTATATCTCAATCATCATTGGTATAAATTGGTTGCTAAGTCAGGTACGTACACAAACGATCCGATAGGCGTGTTGGACGTGACCGTTCTGCAACAACAGATTTTGTCGCCTATTTTGAATATCCATGATCAGCGTACAGACACCCGTATTGATTTTGTTGGTGGTATTCGGGGATTAGAGGAACTGGAAAGACGGGTAGATAACGGAGAAATGGCTTTAGCCATCAGTCTGTATCCGGTCAGCATGGACCAATTGTTTGATATTGCCGATAGCGGCGAGGTGATGCCACCTAAAAGCACGTGGTTCGAACCAAAGTTGCGCGATGGTTTACTCACTCATTTAATTCGCTAAGAACAATGCTGCCTCGTATCCTGACGGTTGCTTTTTTTTACATGTCATCGCTCATTGTTCAAACAGCCGTTGCGCAGGACTTCCAATCGTTATTTCAGCAAGGACAAACAGCCCTTCGGAGTGGATTGTTTGACCGAGCAGACTCCTGTTTTCAGCGGGCATATCAATTCGACAGTACCTCTACATTGCTTATGAGAGATTGGGCGTTGACCCAATGGTATTTAAAAGATTATGCCAGAGGCATACAATTGGTTCAAACCTGGTGTCAGAAAGATACGGTTGATGAACAGCTTCTACGCGTTGCCGTTATGTTATACAGGGGTAATCAACAACAACCGGAAGCGGAACGTCTCCTTAAACAGGCAACTGAAAAATATCCCAAAAACGGCGCTTTCTATCATGATTACGGTGAGTTGTTATCGGCTAATAACGATGCCCGTTGCATCTCTCAGTGGGAAAAAGGCATAGCTTACGATCCCGGCTTTCCGGATAATTATTTTCAGGCCTGTATATTTTATGCCAACCGTCATCAATGGCTGTGGGCTGCGCTTTATGGCGAAATCTATATTAATCTCGATCCGTTAAATACCAAATCATCCCGCATTCGGGAGTTGTTGTTGAGGTCTTATCGCGAATTCTTTGCAGAGGTTGTAGCTGATTCCTTGTCTGTTCCCGAAAATGATTTCACTGCGCTGATACTGGATAATTATAAAAAACAAATCAATCGGTTGCGGTCGGCCATGCCAATCTCCTTGATCACCATGATCCGGACACGTTTTATCGTTGACTGGTTTGTCCAAGCCGGCAACCCATTTCCGTTTAGTTTATTTGAGTGGCAGCGGAAGCTCATGCGGGAAGGACATTTCGAAGCCTACAATCAGTGGATTTTTGGTGTTGCGGAAAACATGAATACCTTCCAGCGTTGGCTCTCATTAAACCGTGAAAACTACACCGATTTCCTGCACTTTCAGCGTCAGCAGGTTTTTCAGGTGCCCCCCGGTCAATACTACCGATGATGCCCCTCTTGCTTCGTGTTGAACAGGTTCTGCCTGAGTAAGCATCATTTCTTACCTTCGAAAAGGAGTAAACTAATCTTATATGAATGATCAGTCCAGGGTTTTTGATTTTTTCTATTATCAGTTGAATCGATTTCCGCAGGAGGCCATGTTTTCGGCGAAAGAAAACGGTCATTGGATGCACCATAGTACCCAATCGGTTATCGATATGTCAACTCGACTGAGTGCCGGACTCTTATCTCTTGGCCTGTCGGGTCATTCGATGGATGTGGAGCAGCAAGATAAGATTGCGATCATTTCCCGCAATCGACCCGAGTGGCTTATGCTCGATTTGGCCTGTCAGCAAGTGGGGGTATTGCTTTGTCCGATTTATCCGACTACCAATCCGAACGAAGTAGCCTTTATTTTGAATGATGCGCAGGTAAAGTATGTGTTTGTCAGCGGGGAGGATATGCTAGATAAAGTACATGGCATTCAGCATCAAGTTCCGTCACTCATCAAAACGTTTACATTTGATCCGTCGCCGAGGGCAGATGTTTGGACGTCCCTGCTGAGCAGCGATCAAGGTTTGTTGGATCAGGTTGAAGATTGGAAAAAAAGAATACAGCCGGAACATTGTGTTACGATCATTTATACATCCGGAACGACCGGTTTTCCAAAAGGGGTTATGTTGAGTCATCGTAATCTGGTCACCAATGTACTGAACGCAACCAAGACGTTTCCATTTCCGGAGGCACCGGGTTCGCGGTCTTTGAGTTTTTTACCGCTCAATCATATTTTTGAGCGTATGGCTTCGTATATCTATATCTACACTGGTATAAATATTTTTTATGCGGAGAATATGGAAACGATTGGCGAAAATCTGAAAGAGGTTAAACCGATTCTATTCAGTACGGTACCCCGCTTGTTGGAAAAGATGTATGATAAGATTATGGCAAACGGTTCGGCGCTTTCTGGCATAACCCGTTGGTTGTTTTTTTGGGCCGTCGGTTTAGCCGAACGATATCAGCTTAATGGAGGTTCTGTTTGGTATCGGTTGCAATTAGCGTTGGCTAATGCCTTGATTTTTAAAAAATGGCGTGCGGCATTAGGTGGTCAGGTTCAGTATGTGATTACCGGAGGGGCAGCTTGTCAGGAAAAATTATTGCGCATTTTCAATGCAGCGCAGATTCCTGTTTTTGAAGGCTATGGTCCAACCGAGAACAGTCCGGTCATTTCTGTAAATTGTAACAAGCCGAATGGCATGTGTTTTGGAACGGTTGGATTGGTTGTGGATGGTCAGGAGGTGAAATTGCTGGAGGATGGTGAAATTTGCGTGCGTGGCTCCAGTGTTATGATGGGATACTATAAACGACCTGATCTCACCGAGGAAGTCATCAAAGATGGCTGGTTGCATACCGGTGATGTGGGTGTTTATGTCGACAACCGATATCTAAAAATAACGGATCGAAAAAAAGAACTTTTCAAAACCAGTGGCGGAAAATATATCGCTCCCCAGTATCTGGAAAACAAACTGAAAGAATCGCCCTATATCGAACAGCTCATGATTGTTGGTGAAAACAGAAAGTATGTGGCGGCACTCATTGTTCCTTCTTTTGCCGCACTGGAAACGGTTGCGCAGTCCCAATCGATTTCTGTTCAAGACCGACGTGCTTTGATACAACAGCCGGCTATTCTGGCATTTATGCAAAAAGAAATAGATGCATTCAATGCCGGATTTAATCAGGTAGAACAAATCAAAACGTTCTCGTTGCTGGAAAAGGAATGGTCTGTAGAGACGGGTGAGCTAACGCCTAAATTGAGTATGCGACGAAAGGTGATTAGTGAACAACACGCTGCTTTGATTGAAACGTTATTCCAATAAAAAAAGCCCCGTTTATCGGGGCTTCTCATTGCCGAAGCAATTATGGTTTCTTCATAGAAAGGCTGCTATAAACGACCGATGATTCGTGCGGTAAAGGCGAAAGGTATATCTTTTTGTTTTCTTAGGTTGTGGTAAACCTGCCAAACTAACGTAGTAAAAAAATGACAAGCAGTAACTATTGGATTTCATGTTTCATGGCATACAAAACGATTTCTGCGTTATTGCTGAAATTCATTTTGAGTAAAATCCGGGAACGGTAGGTACTAACCGTATTCACGCTGATGGATAGCTGCTGTCCTATTTCGGTCAATGATTTTCCTTTGGACAGTAATGTAAAGACCGTCATTTCCCGGTCGGAAAGACAGTGATGAGCAAGTTTGTTTTCATCACTCTCCAGCATGGTAGCCAATTTTTCAGCAACGCTGGAACTGATGTATTTTTTACCTGAGATGACTGTTCGAATGGCTAAGATTAACTCGTCCGGAGCCAAGTCTTTGTTTAGATATCCCGAAGCGCCGGCTTTCAACGAGCGAATGGCATATTGGTCTTCTGAGTGAATGCTCATAATCAGGATTGGTAGGCTTGGTTTGATTTGCCGGATTTGACCAAGTGCTTCTAATCCACTTCGGCCGGGCATGGAAATGTCGCTGATGATCAGGTCCCACTCTTGTCGGATCGATGCCTGGATCAGCGATTCGGCATCTGGCACTTCTTCGATAGTCGCATCTGAAAATTCTTCTGTAATAATTTGTCGAATACCTTTTCGTACAATGGTATGGTCATCAGCAATGAGAATTCGGATCATGGGATCAATCTGTTTTGGTCAGCAGGTAAAAGGACGATTAATTGGGTTCCTTGATGAGCTATGGTGCTTATGTCAATACTACCTCCCAGCATCATGGCCCGTTCTTTCATCCCAATTAAACCATACCCTTGTTTTGGTTTGACCTCATTTATATCAAATCCAATGCCATTATCAGTTATTTCAAGAATAATTTGATCATGATGGCAAAAAAGTCGGACTGAAACAAGGCTTGCTTTTGCGTGTTTTATGATATTGGTGAGGCTTTCCTGGAAAATACGGTATAGCGCATTTTTCGCTGTTGGCAAAAGATCGGGAAAGGCCGGATCAATCGTTAGTTCGTAAGGGAGGGTATATTTTTTTTCAAATTCGGCGAGTTGCCACTCCAGGGTTGAGGGTAATCCCAGTTCATCCAGCATTACTGGCCGGAGATCGGCAATGATTTTACGAACAGATCGTACGGTGTTTTGAGTGGTGTGTATAGCTTCATTTATTTTTTGTTTGAGTTCCGGATTTTTATCATCTACTTTTTTTAGTAGCCAGGAGAGCTCCATGTTCAGTCCGGTTAATTGTTGCCCCAGTTCGTCATGAATTTCGCGGGCCATGTGGTTACGTTCTTCCTCCCGGATTCGTTGCAAGTGAGCGGTGAGCGCTTGCAGTTCTTGTTGATAATTAATTTTTTCTGAGATATCGATACCCACACCCATCGCACAGGGTATGCCATTATGCATTATCCGACGTCCGGTAAAATAGTAGGGGATTCGGTTACCGGTTTTGGTAAGCAGGGTGGCTTCAATTTGGTCAGAACCATTTGTGAAAACCTGTTGAATTTTTGATGCCAGAATGGCCTGCTCTTCCTCCGGAACAAAAAGGAGTGGATTCAACGAAGCCATTTCCTCGGCGACATAACCCGTAACACGCAAAAAATTATCATTCCAACGAATGAAGGATCCGTTTTCTCTGAACATGTAGAACAACCCCGGCAAACTGTTAATCAGTGTATCAGATAGTTTTTTTTCATGGAGTATTTGTTGCTCGATTCTTTTTTGTTCTGTTATATCCATCAGTGCTCCGAGTATCCGTTTGGCGCGGCCGTCCGCCGTATAAAAAACCTGTTGCCTGTTTAGGTAGTAGCTCCATTCTTCGGTTTTATTTTTTATTCGAAACTCGTTGATTATTTTGGGCAATTGCTTTTTAAAGGCGGTTTCCAGTAACACCAAACCGACTGCCAGATCATCGGGGTGCATCAGCGAAGTAAACCGGTTGAAATTATTGGTTTGTTCACTGGAATGAGCAATTATTTTATAGTAATTGTCATTTCCCCACACATCATCTTCCAATATGTTCCAGTCGTAAATAGCATCGTTGGTTACTTCTGACAGGGACTCAAATCGGCTCAGTGTTTCCTGCAACTTTTGATTGACCTGTTCGAGTTGAAGGGATAATGTTTTCTTTTCAGTAATGTCTTTATAGTACACAGAAACGCCGGACGCGTCTGGATAGATACGGTTATCATACCAACGTTCTTCAAAAGGATCAAACAGAATTACAAACTGAGCAATGCCTGTTCGTTGAGCTTCTAAGAGAAAAGCATAAAAAGTTGATTTTTCAATGGTTGGGGTAATATTCAATATATGCTGACCAATTATTTCCTCAGGTGATTGATTAAAAAGTTGGGCAGCTTTGTTATTGACATAAGTGTAGTGCCAGTTGTTGTCAAAGGCAATTACGGCGTCGGTAATACGATTGAGTACTTGTTGCAGATGATGAGAGGCTTTGTATGAT
>JBJTXG010000162.1:0-4709 GCA_046082125.1 Ferruginibacter sp.
TCCGATTTTTTTCAACCAGTGCCTCCCGGATGAACGTGATCCGATTGTTTGAATCAGGTAGGTACAAAAGGTCGGGACGTATACCCGTCAATTCATGTATGGCATGTATATAGGCCGTTTTAGTCTTGTATGTCATTGAACGTCCGATACCGGTCTTTTGCTTTATAAATACGCCGCACCCACACAATAGCAGGATGAGTAATAAATAGCAGCTCGTTGTTTTCATGTTTTTAATAAAAGGAGGGGCAATGCTTTACGGAGCATCGCCCCCGTTCTCAATAGAGTCCCAGCTTGATTACGAGTTCGTCATCACGCACGTCAACCGGATACGTGCCTTCCCGAAGGAATTTCACTTCTCCATCCAGTCCATAGAGCACAATGCTCCGATCTTCGACAACAAAATGCGTAAAATCGTCCGGTTTAAACTCCGAAAACTCCATGATAGCTTTCGGTAGATGCAGCTCCGCAACGGAACCATCTACGTTCAACCACGCACGGACCTTTCCACCTTCGAGGCTTGTTTTAGGCTCGCAAGGATGGCAGGTAACAGACACATCCAGCTTGATGCACAACCCGAAACCAGATGAACAACCGGTCCGAGGTTTGTGAAAATTAAACATATCCAGTACAATACTAACCGATGGACAAAGACCAATTGGACAACCTGGATCTTCATCAGACAAAACTGTCTTTGATGTTGAAATCTGCGCCATAGCCGAGTGACATACGATCAAAAAAAAGGCAATGAGTATAGTTCGCATCGTTATACTTTTTTGGTTGAAAAATAAAATGACAAGTCGATTCAGGCTTCGGATGAATCAATCCGGTCGTTGGCCATTGACCTTGTAAAATTGGGGTTGCCGGCAAGCGAATTCCAATTTTTTTCACTGAAGAAAATTCAGTCTGAGCAGAAGAAAATTTACCGGAAAATTCACCGGCAGAACACCCATGATTTCGGAGGATTTTCACATTCAACAAAGAGGTGTTTCCCCTTGAATCAGGCAATCCCTGATTGTATTTTCGAATGCAATAATCAATAGCCTATGCGCCGAAAAAATAATGCAGCCGGAATGGAACGATTGAAAATCGGATCGTACATCCGAAAGTGGCGGAACATCAAAGACATAAAACAAAAAGACCTGGCCAGTGCTCTTCGACTCTCCGAGGCCGCTATGAGCAATATCGAAAACGATATGACCGACCTGAACCTAAGCCAGATTGAAGATATTGCCATAACCCTTGATATCACGATGGAGCAACTATTTGCCAATCCGGAAGAAAACCTCGACTTTATTAAAAAGCAAACCCCCGAAAAAGAGGAATCGATGCTGATGGAAAAAGAATTGATTTATGCACTGATCGGCAGTATTCGTGAAAAAGACGAACAACTGAATCAAATGGTGCAGCAAATGGTTTGTACGTTAGATAAACTACTTTCCCGCCGCGAAGAACCAGCCTGATTTATCGATTGAAAAACGAATTGCCAACCAACGTTTTCCATGAGTCGGGCTGTGGCATATTTAAGCCAAGCCAAGCATAAAACAACTGCTCAATCGTTGTTTTCGTGTATATCTCTTTGAGCGAACGGGCCTGTACTCCCGCACTTTTCGACTGCTTTTGACCGTGTGGGTCTAACAACAGCGAATGATGCCAAAACAAGGCCTCTTGCAAAAAAGGTTTCTTCAATAACCCATCTAAATATACCTGACGAAAACTGGATTCAAGCAGATCTTGTCCACGTACAATCCGATTGATGCCATACTGCCGGTCGTCTGACAACGACATAACCTGATAGGCTGCTTGTCCGTCTCGTTGTCGGATCATAAAAGAGGATGGTGTGGAAGCCATCGAGCCTTTTTCCGCATCCTGTATAGTTGTAATCTGATTAGGCATCGGTTGTATCCACCACGAAACGCCGGGTTGATCCAACGGAATCAATCGTCCGGCACAGAAGCAGGTGCTCGGTGTCAGCGTTATTGACCGGTTGCTGCGAGAACAGGTACAAGCATAAACCTGATTTGTTTCGATCCATTCATGCAATAAGGCGGTGTAGTGTGCCTGTCGATGGTGTTGTGACCATTCATTGTTTAGTGATGACGGACCAGTTGGGCCCAGATCCCAATCGACACCCAACCAATCGAATACCTCAAAAATATCAGCGACGTATTGTGGACGAACCCGCGCTTGGTCGGCATCATCAATACGCAACAACAACTGCCCATTATTGGATCGGGTCCAAAGCCAGGTAAGCATCACATTGAAAACATTACCAAGATGTAAATAACCGCTGGGTGTTGGTGCAATGCGTGATTTGAACATGATATGGTGCGCTATCCGTGTAAACTTACGGAATTAGGCCTCTATTTCGTTTGTTCTTTTTTCGTGAACTTTGAAGGACAGCAATTTATGATTTTCAAAACCCGGCAACGCCATGTCCTCTCCAACCCTGTGTCTTTCGCTCAAACAGTTTTTGATACTCGCGCTAATAACGTGCTTAGGCATTACTTCCTGCCAAACAAGCCGATCTTTTGACCCTCAGCGAAAATTCAGTCGAGAAGCACTAACACAGGATTTTCAACGGATGCATGACGTACTTACGAAAAAACATCCCTCCCTTTACTGGTATACAAATAAGGACTCATTGGACATGGCTGCTGAAACAGCCCTCGAAGCCATAACCGACAGTATGACCGAAACCGCTTTCCGATGGAAGGTTGTGGCGCCCTATTTGCATGCTATCCGCTGCGGACATACCAGTGTATCCTATAGTAAACAATATGAAAAATGGAGCAAAAACATCCGATTCAACTCATTTCCTTACTATGTACGTGCCTGGAAAGACACGATGATGGTTGTGGGTACACAAAATAAAGCAGACAGCATTTTCAAGCCGGGCTATTTCATTCAGTCAATCAACGGACAGTCTGCCAAAACAATCATTAGCACGATCATGCGCCATCTGTCGCAGGACGGAGATGAAACGAATGTACACTATGCCCGCATTGGCAGTCAGTTTCCGTTGTTACACCGACATGTTTTTGGATTGAGCAAACAGTACACGGTAGTTTTCAGTGATTCGACGGGACAATCATTTACTCAACAGATTCCATTGTTTGAATACAAAAAAGACACGACCAAAAAAAGCAGCAAACCCTCCTCAACTAAACAAAAAACCAGTCGTAAAGAGCGATTATTAGCCAAACGCTCCCTGCAAATTGACAGTACAGGCACCTATGCCGTCATGGAGCTAAGAACCTTTTCTACGGCGGCATTACGCCGTTTCTTTCGGCAGTCGTTTCGGAAGCTTCAGGATAAACAAATCCCTAACCTTATTATTGATTTGCGATTAAACGGCGGCGGCAAGGTCAACAACTATGTGCTACTCACGAAATACCTCAAAAAAACATCTTTTCGGGTATCCGATTCCTGTTATGCTACGGTCAATTCCTTACGACCATATACATCCCTTTATCAATCGGGGTTTTTGAACAACTGGGTGCTTCGTTCGATGGGCCGACGAAAAAAAGACGGCAAGTTTCATCTGACACGCTATGAGCGTCACTGGTATTCTCCTAAAAAAAGCCGGAATTATAACGGTCATGTATACCTGCTTATTAACGGTCCCTCTTTTTCTGCCACAACTTTATTGGTACATGCACTTAAAGGCCAGGCGAACGTAACTGTTATTGGTGAAGAAACCGGTGGTGGCTGGTATGGAAACAGCGGGATTCTCATTCCCACGTTTACGTTACCCAATACGCGACTGCAAATCCGAATGCCCTTGTTTCGGCTTGTTCAGGCCAATCACGAAACCATCCCATTGAAAGGAACAGGGATACCTCCGGATATTCGCATTGAAACCGATTACCATTACCTGTTACAAGGCCGGGATAAGAAAATGGAAGAAACCATTCAGATGATTCTGCGCAAATCAGCCGGTATCAATCCGGAAAAATAGCAAACGAATCGGCATCCCGCAAAAACGGAAACGCTTTCCGAACCGAATCCAGCTCGGCCTTTTGCAGCATACAGGTAAACGTAGATTCGGCTTGTGTAACCTGATGGATAACGTCGCCCAGCGGACTCACCAGCATGGAATCGCCACTGTATGTGATCTGATTGGCATCGGTTCCAACCCGATTTACACCGAGCACATAACACTGGTTTTCGATGGCACGGGCGACCAATAACGACTTCCACGCATGACTGCGGCGTTCCGGCCAGTTGGCCACATAAATCAACAAATCGAACTCTGGCATTAGACCTTGTTCGGTTTTATGCAATTGTTGTCTGGACCAAACCGGGAACCGTAAATCATAACAGATCTGGAGGTTTACTTTCCAGCCATTGACAGATGCGATGAATCGTTGATTACCCGCCGTGTATTTTTCGTGTTCGCCGGCAAAGGCAAACAGATGTCGCTTGTTATAAAAACCGATTTGGCCAGTGGGTAAAACCCAAAGCAGCCGGTTGAATATGGCATCGCCTTCCCGGATGATCATACTTCCGGTCAAAATAAACCGATACTGTTTTGCCATGGCATACATCCACTGAACCGTTGGTCCATCCATGGTTTCGGCCAGTTCTACGGCGTGCATCGTAAAGCCTGTGCTGAACATCTCCGGCAATACCAGCAGTTGAGTTGGCTCGGTCATAGCCGCCATGGTTGATTCGAGCATACGCCGGTTGGCTTCGGGATTTTCCCAAAC